>CADBNO010000195.1 GCA_902796105.1 uncultured Lachnospiraceae bacterium
ACCATGATACCGTCCTCTTTTAGCGCCCGGTAACAGTTCCCATAAAATTCCTTGGTGAAAAGACCTTCTCCCGGTCCGAAGGGATCGGTGGAATCCACAATGATCAGATCATACTCCGCCTCTTTGGAGCGAATGAATTTCAGTCCGTCCGCAAAGGTGAGCCGAACCCTCGGGTCATCAAAACAGCAGGCGGTCTGTGGCAGATACTCCCTGCACACCTCCACCACACGCCGGTCGATCTCCACCATATCAATCTGTTCGATACCTTGATACCGTGTCAGCTCCCGCACCACGCCGCCATCCCCGGCACCGATCACAAGCACTTTCTTCACATCCGGGTGCACCGCCATGGGCACATGGGTGATCATCTCATGATAGATGAACTCATCCTTCTCCGTCAGCATCATATATCCGTCCAACGTCAGAAACCGTCCAAACTCCGGTGACTCATAAACATCAATGCGCTGAAACTCGCTCTGTTCACTGTGCAGCTGCCTGTCCACCCGGATGGAAATCTTCACATTCGGCGTATGCAGCTCCGAAAACCATAGTTCCATGTATCGCTTCTTCTCCTTTACCAAATCTGTATTCTGTCAGATCTGTATTCCGCCAGACCTATGCCGTTTTCTTCCGATGCCATTAATTTCCGATTTCTTTCAAATGCTTCAGGTGTATTCCGATATGCCCGATACCGAGAACGATCGATGCACCGATCATGACCAGATTACCGGCATACAATCCGAGCAGAAAAACGGCGATCACCGGAAGCGTAGCCCCTGCAACCGGAAATCCAGCAAATGATGCATAAAAATCTTTCATGGTCCTGTCACTTCTGAAATACTTTATCCAATAGCATTCATAGAGTATCATCAAAAGAAACCCTGTGATCCAGAAAAGGATCTTCCATTCAAAATACAGACCCTCCGGGAGCATTTTGACATGCGGGTTCAGAGCCGTAAATACGATCAGCCCGACTGTCACCACGCCCTCTCCGATCCTCTCCAGCATAAGCAATATCCTGTTTTCATTTACGACATATTTCTCGTAGTCTTTGGGCTTGGCACGCTTTGCCCATATCATATTCGGAATAGTCAGCATCAGGAGAAAAATAAGTCCGCTGATGCAAAACCCCGGACGATACGGATCTGTATTCCGTCCAAAGGCAACCGAGCTGAGCTTCACACTGCTTATGACATCGCCAAAATGCGCCTTCAGCCGACCGGCCATGAGATCCGCATTGTCAAGCTGAGTGTGATAGCTTCCGTAAATACCCATAACTCTGCCGCCGGGATAAAAAGAAATGAAATTCTCCACCATATAGGATTCTCTGACAGCAGAGATCCCGTTATGTGCGGTATCGTCAGCATAGAACTCCTGCCCCTGCCTGATACACTCTTCTGCCCGCGCGTAGTTTTCCGAATCACGAAGGCCGTTCTCCTCAAGATACTTCAGGTATCTCGCTCCGGTAGTCTGGTACTGATGTCCCACATCCGTTCCGTGGAACACTGTCTCCGGACAGAATTCCTTGATCTCATGGAAAAACTCATTATAATATGCATTTCCCGACTGTGTTCCCTGTATCTCTTCAAAAAACTGATCGATCAGCTCGTCGGAATCCGCCTGCATCCACAGATTCAGAAACTCCGCACTGTAATAGGGAAGCTCAAGAAAAAGGTCCCGATATCCCTGCCCGTAGTATTCTTTCCACAGGTTGAATTCAATATCGTAATAGGTCTTGGATCCGTGTGCCTCGCCATACAGATTTATCCTTGTGCTATCGTTGGGATATACATCTGTCGAACGATCTGAAAGCGTCAATACAATGGTAGTTATGGTCAGTATCCCTAAAACGGTAAATGCTGTTATGGTCTTGATCTTGTCCTTCATGTTATGTCGTGTACCCTTCTGCATTTTCGTACTTTTCTCTGTTTATCGGGCGCTCTATACCCATACTTCCTTCAATACATTCAGCCTCTCGATCCCCGCGTCCTCCGGCCCGGTCATGGAACAGCCCTTCTCCTTAGCGTACCGGATGTATTGCAAAATATCTCCTGTGATCTCCTCCCCCGGCGCCAGGATCGGTATCCCGGGCGGATAACACATCACAAATTCACTGCAGATGCGTCCTTCGGTCTCCATCAATGGAAGTGACTCCTTCTCCGCATAAAATGCACTCTGCGGAGAAACCGCCACCTTGGGATCGATATACTCTTGCGTAAACATGCCGGAGCCATCCTTCTGATACTTGCGCTTGATCTCCACCAGTGCTCCGATCAGCCGTTCCATCTCCCGCTCTCTGTCACCTATGGAAATGTAGGCGAGAATATTGGCAATATCCCCCAGCTCCACCTGAATATCATACTCATCCCGCAGAAGATCATAAACTTCAATACCTGCAAGCCCGATCCCCAAAGTATTGACTGTCAGCTTCGTCTTGTCAAAATCATAAATACTGTCGCCGTTGATGAGCTCCGCCGTGTATGCGTAGTATCCGCCGATCTTATTGATCTCCTCTCTGGCATATTCTGCAAGAGCCGTCACCTTGGCAAATTCCTCCCTGCCCCGAAGCGCCAGATTTCTGCGGGAAATATCCAGACTTGCCAGAAGCAGATAGGACGCGCTGGTAGTCTGGGTTAAATTGATGATCTGCCGCACATACCCCGGATTCATATCCGATCCTACCAGCAAGAAGGAGCTCTGCGTCAGACTTCCCCCGGATTTATGCATACTCACACTGGCCATATCTGCCCCTGCCGCCATCGCACAGACCGGCATGTTTTCGCCAAAATACAGATGAGTGCCATGGGCCTCATCCGCCAGCACTTTCATGCCCGCCCGATGCGCCAGCTTCACGATACTGCGCAGGTCGGAACAGATGCCATAATAAGTAGGATTGTTCACCAGCACTGCCACCGCATCCGGATTTTCCTTGATGGCTCGCTCCACCTGGCTCACCTTCATGCCCAGCGCGATCCCCAGCTTCGCATCCATATCCGGATTCACATAAATGGGAGTGGCGCCGCACAGCACCAGTGCATTGATCACACTGCGGTGCACATTGCGGGGCAGAATGATCTTATCCCCTTTTTTACATACGGACAGCACCATGCTCTGCACGGATGAAGTCGTTCCTCCCACCATGAGAAAGGCATACGCCGCGCCGAAGGCCTCCGCCGCCATCTCCTCCGCATCCCGGATCACCGACACCGGGTGACAGAGATTGTCCAAAGGCTTCATGGAGTTCACATCGATCCCCACACACTGCTGCCCCAAAAGTGCCACAAGCTCCGGATTACCACGCCCGCGCTTGTGTCCCGGCACATCAAAGGGCACTATTCTGTTCTGTCTGAATTCCTCCAGCGCCTCATAGATCGGAGCGCGGGACTGATCGTATCTGCCCATGTTCTACACACTCCTCATAACGATTCAGAACCATTCGCAAAACCGCTGCTTCGCAGCTTCCCTTTTGCTCATATTTGGCTCTCGCCAAATGAATTTCAATAAATATTCCGCCCGCTGAAGATCTCGATCATCTCCCGCCTGAGATTGTCCGTGATCTCCAGACGCACCTTCGGCGGCAGCTCATATACATCGCTATTGAACAGGTAATTCTGCAGATCGATCTCCTTGATCAGCATCTTGGTATGGAAAATATTGGCATCATACACATTAATGTCCACCGCATCATACCGCCTGAGCGTCTCCGGGTTAATATAATTCTGAATAGACGTCATGGGATGATCCATGAACAGCTTCTTGCCGCCCACATCCCTGGTGAAGCCACGCACTCTATAATCCATGGTAATGATATCCGAATCAAAAGAACCGATCAGATAATCCAGCGTGGACAGCGGTGTGATCTCCCCGCAGGTCGCCACATCGATGTCCACGCGAAACGTGGCCAGACAGGTCTCCGGATGATACTCCGGGTAAGTATGCACTGTAATATGGCTCTTGTTCAGATGCGCCACAGTCGCTCTGCCCACAGGCACCGTATCGCCTGCCTCCACTGCAGTCTGCCCCTCGGCTGCTCCGGTTCTGCTCTCCACCGCAGTATCCCCCGCAGGCACCATGCTCTTCTCCGCCACCAGGATCGTCACGGAGGATCCCTGAGGCTCATAGTCCTGACTGGAGATATTCAGCACCGTGGCACCGATCATGTCCGTCACGTTAGTCAAAATCTTCGTGAGTCGCTCGGAATTATACTGCTGGTCGATATATGCAATATAGTCTTTCTGTTCCCGCTGTGTCTTGGCGTAACACACATCGTATATATTAAAACTCAAGGATTTCGTAAGGTTGTTAAATCCGTAGAGAGTAATCTTCTCGCTCATAAAATCTCCTTTGTAGTGACTCATTGCTCGCGCGGATCAAAACACTTTGTGTTTTGATCTTTCGCGGCGCTCCTCGAATGCTTGTGCAAGCACAGCATTCTCATCGCTGCTCGCGAAAAAAAGCAAGCGGCATTCTACACCACTTGCTTCGAAAAATCGGTTATCATCCATGCTGTCCTCATTGCCTCTCAGCTCGCAGGAAAAGGACAGAAATCTTTTGTTTTCTGTATGGATACACCTATTCTGGTTTTTAGAGTCTATATAGCAAATATTTTACTTTTACTACTCTTATTGACCGTTTCACAAGTTAGTGTGCTTTGCACAGGTTTATAGTGACCAACTTATAAAATTTGAGTCCCTAACTCAATCAATAAAAGACAACCTCATTGTCGCAGAACACATTTATCCCCGATCGTATTTGATCCCGTATCTGCCACAACTTCGCTGCCGCAAATATTTGCATGGAAGACTATAAAACACGCACTCCATACACATTAAGGTATATCATATGTACAGGGTGCGTGTCAAGCGGTTCTTTTATTCCGGCACCACCGGTGTCCAGTAGGTCTGCTGATAAATATCCGTCAACCGGTAAGTTACCTCTGTATGTGCTGCATCAATACGGATATTGCCGATCTCCACTTCATCGCCCAGTACCATGGTATCGCCCAGATAATAGCTGTCCTGATACTCGCCTTCATAAGAATAATAGTCGCAGAGGAAATTGATGGCATCCCCCTTCTTTACCTCTGTCAGATTCTTGGCCACTGTCTCGGTCTCTCCCTTGAGATAGACATCTCTTGCTCCGGCAATATAACCGTCCGGGTGTTCATTGTCAAATACCAGGATCAGCTCCACACGATTCTCATTCAATGTGGCCGGTACATATCCGGTGATCGTATAATCATCTCCGTTTTCCGTGGTATCCAGATGATAATATGCTACCGGCTGATGGTTGATGGACATCCATGTAGAATCAAAGTCTCCAAGAAGATTGCCCTCTCTGTCAAAGGAATATGTATTATCCAATCCAAGGTCGATAAATCCCTCTCCGTCATCATAGAATACATTCAGATCAAGGCCGGTGATCAGATCCCACTGATCCTCCGCAAGCTTTAATTTATAGCTGCCACCTTCCATGGTCCAGACCAGTTTGTCGGAATCAAAATAATGGTCGGACAGATAATCTGCCATATCTTCATTACTCATGGATTTCTGAGAAAAATAATCCAATGAGGAGGAATCAAATCCCAAGTCGGAAGCATTGCCGGAAAGCAAACCACTGAGCATCTGCGCGATCACTTCTGAACTGCCGCCGGATGCAGAACCGCTGCTGTAAGAAGATCCGCCCGTAACTGCGCTCTCAAACAGCGTTCCCATCAAAGATCCTACCGGCGAAGAAGTGCTGACCGTATTGCCTCCCGCAGAAACCTGTCCACCGGTCTCCAAACTTGCAAACTCCTGAATGCAGCGGGTATATTCATCATCCATACCAATCTGCTTATAGGCAGTCACCGCCTGATTCACCTTGGAAACCTTCTTATACGGGAAATAGATGGATATCCCGTTTGCATTGAGCATATTGGAAGAGGTCCTGTTGTACTTTACCGCACTCTTAATGGCAAGCGTCAACTGTTTCGCCTCAGCCGTATTCAGATTCTGGGCCAAATGCACCAGATCCACCTGATCGATCTTGGAGGACTGCGCAAATTCTCTGGTGTTGTATCTCGCGCTGGACACTGTCTGGTACTGATCGTTCTGGATCAGATCACTGGTGGAAGAAGCAAATGCACTCAACTTCGTAGGAACCGTTTCCTGAAGCTCTGCAAGATCCACCACAGAAAGAGTTGTTTTTTGCCCTCTGCATCGCTGTGCACAGACATCCACGAAATCATCCACTATTTTCTGTCCGATCTCTATAGTCGGCATAGCGGTATTCTTCGAAAGTGCTGTCAACCAGTTTGTATAATACCAGCCAACACCGGGCTCTGTCTCCTCAGAAGCGATCAGATAATCCGCATAGGGAGTCAGCATCAGCGCATTCTCCATGGTCGCCATCAGGCAGGCATCAAAACCGATAAAATCATACTGCATACCCGCATTTTTCAGCGCTGTATTGATGGATGCAAGCCCCATGGAGCCGCTGCCTGCATTCTTCTCATCATATCCGTAACCGCTTAAGGAACCACCGCCATGATCCCAGAAGATCAACGCATTCCGGTTGGCCGGGTAGTTCTTTTTACAATATTTGATGAAATCGGTCAGTGTGGATGCCTTGGTCATGGCCGCACTGCCCATATCTTTTTCCAGGCAGATCCACTTGCCGTTTTCAATCTTGTAAATTTGGTTTTTGCTGCTGCTTACCGTGTCATTCTTCCAATTCTTACATCCGCCGGTATATACGATGACGTTCACATTGTCACTGAGCGTTGCGGATGCCATCTCCTTCAGATCGGCGGTCGCCATTCCGTGCTTGGACTCCAGATCCGTACCGCACATGTAGACCATGATCGTGACCACATCCTGACCGTTGCCGTAGATGGTCGTATACTTGTCGCGGGCCTCTGCTGCCACCTTCGTATTCAGGATCCCGCTGCCGGAGCCTGTGCCGGTATAAGTATAGTCGGAAGTATGATCGCCGGAGGATCCGCTGCCGCTCAGCCCATTATCAACATAGCCAATATCGCCGCTACCGCCGTCCGCGTGATCACTTCCCCCTCCGCCGCCGAGAATCCCGCCTCCGCCAAGCAGCAGGAACACGATCAGTACGACAAATACGATCTTGCCTCCCTTAGTGGAGAGCAACACACTCAACAGACCGCCGACCAGTGCACCGGACAATCCTCCGCCTGCCCGATTTGTACCGCCGACCCGCCTGCTGCCGCCACTATAACTGCCGCTCCCGGTACGTCCGTTCGTAGTGCCCACAGGACCGGTTCCCAGCCCGCTCCCTCTCTTATTCACACTTCCTGTACCGCTTATGATATTTTTATCCCGACCTCTTGGTCTGTTCTGATTCATAATCTGTCACCTCTGCTGCTCCCGCAACTGCTCTCACTACTGCTCATACTACTTCTCATACTTCTAAAGCCTCTCTGGCTTCCTCCACATACCGCTCGGCATTTCGCAGGTTCGCCGCCAGTTCCTCCTCTGTGACCGGTCGCTTCACCTTCGCCGGGCTACCCATCACGAGCATCCCGTCCGGTACCTCCATGCCTTGTGTCATCAACGCTCCCGCTGCCACGATGCAATTTTTGCCGATACGGGCACCGTTCATAAGAATCGCCCCCATGCCCACCAAGGTATTATCGCCAATGGTACATCCATGCACAATAGCACCGTGCCCAATGGTCACGTTTTCCCCGATGGTCACCGGATAGGGATCATCCAGATGCACCGTGGCATTGTCCTGGATATTGCTGCCCCTGCCGATCACAATGGGACCTCTGTCACCACGCACCACAGCGTTGTACCAGATGCCCACATCCTCCCCCACCGTCACATCACCAAGAACGACGGCGCCGGGGGCTATATATGCAGTTGGATGTAACTTCGGATATTTGGCTGTTGTACTCATAATTCTCCTTATCTTGATTTGCCTTTTCACTCCTCCGGAAACGGCAGATCCACCACTATCGCCTCATGATGCACAGCCGGCAGAAATTTCTCAAACACATCCTTCGTCCGCATCTTCAGGCTGGAGGTGTTCACACAGGGATGGCAGCCCAGATCCTCGCTCTCGATCACAGGCTTGTCCACCAAAAGCTGTACTCGATTCTCCGTGTCGTTCATCAATCCCATGATCGACACCGACCCCGGGCTGATATGCAGAAACTCCTCCATGTATTCCGGGCTTGCAAAAGACAGCCTGGCACTGTCGATCTGCTTCGACAGATCCTTGGTCTTAAAGGGCTTGTCCCCCGGCATCATAAGCAGGTAGAACTGCGTCTGCTGCCGGTTGCAGAGAAACAGATTCTTGCACACCAGGGTCTCCAGCACCGCATCAATCTCATGGCACGCCTCCATGGTGTCGGCCGGTCCATGATCCGTTCTGAAATATTTGATCCCCAGACTGTCCAGCAGATCATACACCTTGACCTCCCGCTCCAGCCTGCCCGTCACATCTTGCGGACGTCCTTCATATAACTCCATCTGACTTTACCGTTCCTTCTGTGGATTTTTCCAGCGTTCCCTCTTCATTTGTTCTGTCATTTAACCGTTTTCCCCATCTTTTGGGACAATACGATATTCGTCCATGGTTTTTTGTATCTCACTTTGCCAGTCTCCCGATCTTCGGCACCAGCAATCTCATCGTCAGAAACAAAAATCCTCCCAGCATGCTGCCCATAAAATTCAGGATCACATCGTCCACATCCACCGTTCGACCCGCAAAAAGCTGAAAAAACTCAATGCACACCGGCAGGATCAGAGACATCATCGCCAGCTTATGAAAATACCGGTACTTTTTCCACAAAAGCGGAAGTCCAAATCCCCAGGGAATGAACATCACAATGTTCCCCACAATATTTACCCGCAGCCAGTCACTGGTAGGCGCATATTTCATATAATTGCGAATGGTATGAAACGGGGACAGGTTTACGCCGATCCTCATGCGCAGACGCTCTGCCGCTTCTGCCAGACTTCCGGCACGCATCCACTCCTGCCCGTTTTGAAACGTCAGCATCAAAAGCCCTGCCATGAACAACACAAAAACCGCCATAGCAACCTCTCTGGCGCCGCTTTTTAAAGACATTTCATAAGAATTCTTCTCTTCATACAATTTCCGTCGTATGATAAGTATCCTGCCGGCACAATACACCGGAAAGAAATACATCATCATCGACACCATACCTCTCATATATAAGGCCATTAAAATTCCTCTATTTCTATCTGATTTTCTCACTGATCATCTTTCTGATCTTCTTTCCAGTGCAGACGATGCAGTTCACCCGCGCGCTGCATACTGGCAAAGT
>CADBNO010000196.1 GCA_902796105.1 uncultured Lachnospiraceae bacterium
ATCCGCATAAAAATGTCCCAACTCACAACAGATTTCCGAACAACCCTCTCCGGCGATCACTTTGCATACATGCTTAAAAAAAGTCGCTGTATCCCCTCTGAGTCTCGCTGCATGAGCCACCACGCAACATGCCTCCGTAAGCTCAGAGGCACTGCGGTCCGTGTCTTTTACAGACTCTGTAAAGAACCGTTCTGCCTGCAAAAAATCCGCATCACCCCCAGCCACAAAGAGTTCTCTTGCATACATTTCATGCAGATGAGCCGACAGGCGCACTCCCTTGTCCGTCTGTTTTCTGAAATTAGCCAGATCTCTTCCGGCATGGCTCTCCTCGGGCATATGCGTGATCACAATATCACTGTCATATACCACGGGATCAAGCCGGATCGTTTCATGGATCGGTTCCTGCCAGACGAACTCTCTCAGACGCTTAAACAACTTCGGCCGATATTCTTCATCAAAATTATAAACCGTACTATATTGCAGCTGGTTACCGTATTTCATCTGTACGATCTCTACCTGCGGCAGCAGATTTTCTTTCAGCCGCAGATAGCGTTCTCTGTTTTCTGTATCTAAAACTTCATCCGCATCCGCGGAATAAATATAATCCATATGTGCCTGGGAAAAAGCAAAATTTCTGGCTGCGCTGAAATCATCGATCCAGGCAAAATCATAAATGTGGTCCGTATACCGTGCTGCAATCTCCTTTGTGCGATCTGTCGATCCCGTATCCACGATGATGATCTCATCCATCAGATCTGCAATACTGTCCAAACAGCGCGCCAATACTTTTTCTTCATTCTTTACGATCATACACAGCGAAATAGTGATTCCACCAAATATCTGCGCCATAGCTTTGCCTCCCCCTTCTTTTAGAGATATTATAGGCTTATCTCCTTTTCTTCGTCAATGCTATTTTACAGATCATCCATACCGGATCATCTCTCCATCACAAGTCGGCAGAACCAGAATCCAACCGTGATATAGGGAAGCATCGGGACAGGTTGCTTCAACCTTCCATGTCGGTTTATATTTCCGCGGATCACCTGTGTAATGACAAGCAAGCCGAAGGAAACCGCCAGATGTTGCACACAATGATCAAACCCTTTCCCCTCAAGCATCCACACCGCTCCGCAGCAACAAAAGGCATGGCAATCCGCTCTTCCATACATATTGGCAAAGACAACCTGCTGTAATATCACAAATATCAACCATTCCTTCCACTGCAGCACCCGGCCGGCTCCAGCCTGCGATATATTCCAGAGCATTAATTCATTCCGGATCACGCAGCATATCACAATACTACCAAAGCAAAACCATACATATCGATATACCATATGCTCCGCCAGATCCATTACGGAGGCCGCCAGAAGGCAGCCCCCGAACATTGCCCCAGCAATTTTCCAAAAGAAAGGACTGTGGCAGTTACACCAGAGGTTCAATCCTTCCGACACCACACATAAAAGCAGAAATCCTTTCCACTCCCGTTTCTTCAAAATAGCCGTACCTGCTGCATCCTGTTTCGCAATTTGCAATAAAAAACATGCAGTCAAAGTGACTATATCACCACCTCCATTCTGCGTTCCCTACAGCCCTGATGCCGGCTTATCCCGATCATCTCAGTCTGGTCCTCACTTCATCCAATACACTGCCGGATATATCCATTACAGCAAACGCCGGATATCGCTCCAGCATAGCCTCTCCTTTATAAGCCCGGACAATGACTTGATAGTCAGCGTTCTCCGGAACATATAACGGAATCTGAAAAGAATACTTCTCTTCCTGCTTATAAAACGGTTTCAACTCGTATACATATACCTGTCCCAGTGTGTCGTCCTGCATCGTCAAAGCTTCCGGGAATTCCACCTCCACACGTTCCGCATACCCCCACGTAGTAATGGTAAGTATACCGCTCTCTCCGCAGTGAAAGACCGGCTCATGCGGCTCCAATATCCTCTCGATCTGAGCCTTCAGGTCAAACTCCAGTGTTGTATAAGAAGTATGGCTCTCATTCCCGACCCGATCGATCGCACTCACCGTAACCGTGAAATCACCGCTGAAAATCGGTTCATCCACCGTAATATCTGCCCGGATCACTCCATCCTGATCCGGATATATCTTTTTTTGTGCTCCATTATCTGCATTTTCGACTTCCAGATAAAATTCCCGTACTCCGCTCAGTTCATCCCATGCAGAAAGTGCCAGCACGATCGTACTCTCCCTCCTGTCCAACAAATGCAGATTCTCCAGTTCTTCCAAACCGCTGATAACAGGTGCTTCACCATCCCCGATGATGATCACTCCGTTTTTCTTGTCCTCTTCATGATCGGAATATACAACATCCTCCGCCTTTTTTGCACCGGTGATCGGCACAAGCAGGATTGGAATACTCTCCGCATCGGGTTTTAAAATATATTCCCGTTTCATATGTAGTCTCTTCCCGTAATCACTGCGTTCCACCACCACATAATCCCCGTCCTGGACCCGTGATGTTCCTTCCGACCAAAAACGCAATTCATCCGCTTTCCGCACAGTCTGCTCCGCCACCGTTTCATCCGATGGTACATAAACCGTATTCCGGCTGCTATTCTCCCCCTCCGGCCAGCTCTCTACTACGGCATAATTCAACTGATAATCCGTCGTTGCCGCGCCATCCATAGAGGAAGCAAAATTTAACACAAACGGAGTTTTTCCGTCACATTTGACATAGTATATATTTTGTCGGATATCTTCATAAACATGATTTCCGGTTTCGATCCGCAGCGGATCGGTATGCAGCTTCCACGCTGCATCAGCAGGACCGTTCCGTCTGTTTCCGAGCTCAATATGCAAAACCTCACCTATATTCCCCGCCACATCCACAGGCGCCACATGCAGATAAAGCATTTCATCCGTCAGGATAGCCTGACACGCCGGGTACTCCATATAAGCAAAATCTTCAGCGTATTCCTTTACAGAAGTGGTATCCACACAATAATAATATCCCTTCACCCCTGAGACCAGGGTGTTTTCTGTCACATTCGATATCCCGATGTTTCCACCGGTTTTCTGTGCATAAGACTTCGCCTGATGATAATAGGTTGTCCCAAAGTCTTCAGGCTTTTGCCATTGTACCTGTATCATATCCGTACCGGTCACGCTTTTTACTACCGTCTGCCTGTCAATCTTGCAAGGTGCAGCTTTGTCTTTTGCCATGACATCTTTCAAATAGGTATCCGATTGATAACCCACACTTTCAGGCTGCAAGAAAACAACTCCGTCCCCTGCCTGTTTTCCGGGTTCAGCCGACTGCTCTACAGCAATTGCTGCATTTATATAGCTGCTGCCTCCATAGGCCGGTTTGGAGCTGAGGATCTGCCCTTCCTGGTACCCGCAGATATATTTCTCTGTTCTTCCACACCCCGCCGCATACAGAGCGATCACTGAACACCGCGAAGGTTTATAAGCCTCCGCGTTATCTGCCTGCACACCGTGCACGGGGCAGATGTGTGAATAATATTCGGTCTCATGACCGATACAGGATTCCCCTTTTGAGGCATCCGCACCGCAATTGGGACAATACTCTTCATCCGGACCTCCCCAGTACCAGGTCTCCGTCCCTGTCAGAACATGCTCCAATGGTCGACCGCATATGATAGGTAACGTATAACACCCTCCATATTGGTGAGGATCTCCCTCATGCAAATGATTACATACTCCGGGAACATGATGGTGTACGATCAGCTCACCGGCACGCCCCCCCTGATAACCGCCTCCGCCGCCGCTGCCGCCGGTCTCACCCGCCATGCCATATGGCAGGAGATTCTGCGACGATCCACCGGATAAACCGTTTCCATTTGCACCTGCTCCGCCTCCGCCGCCTGCGATCAACAATGTACCTTTCTGCTTTGAACTGACAATGCTGCAGCCTCCGCCGCCTGCATAGGGATTTCCGTTTCCGCCATTACTGTCTCCATATTGCATTCCCGCTCTGACGGAAACAAGATCTCCACGTTCCAGCCAAAACAGCCCGGAGACTGCTCCGCCCTTTCCGCCTAAAAACTCATTATAATTTCCCCCTTGTGCCCCATACGCCGATATCCTGTAGTACCCGCTGTATGCCACCTCATATTGGTAGGTGTTCCCGTCACCGCTGTATGTCATAGCCGCAACATAAGGACTCCCTATACGATCAGCCGTGTATATCTGTTTCCAGTTACGCCCGTCTTCGCTTTGAAACAACTGATATATTTTCGGAGTATCATCTTCCTGCGTCCAATGCAGATCAACGGCTCCGGCACCTCCATAGCTTTCATGATCATCCGCCGCCTGCAGCCGTAGCTCCACCCACCTCGCATAGAGGCAGATGTCTCTCTGTGGTATGATCCTGCTCCCTTCCGTTCCGGCAAATTGTGTATACGCCTCATCGTAATACCAGCCGCCAAAAGCTTCTCCCGCCTTCTCCGGCCCCGGCAAAACGATCGCATCGCGCAAAAAGACAGGCCGAATCACATCCACATTTCCGTCTGGGACAGTGAACCGGTATCGATTTTCTTCCAACTGCCCCGCCAGGGGATTCACCGGGATCCATTCCTGAAAATGCTGTGTTCCCCGGATGGGCGGGATCTGTTTACCGCCTTTGGTATCGAATGATACCAGGTAACCATCCGGCATCTCCAGTTCCTCCTCTACCAGCTCATAAACCTCTCCATACGCTTTAGTCACGGAATAACTACCGGTCTGTCCTTTGTAAGAACATTCCTCTAACAGCAGTTCCAGCCGGCCGCTGCATTGCTGCCAGACTGCGTACAACTTCACTCTTCCCCGCTCACTGTCCGTTTCATATTGTTCCGCACATAAATTCTTTATTTCCGCCTCGTCCGCATAGAAGTCACCGGATCCGTCCGCTTCCGTATTCCACCCCATAAATTTCCATCCGATGCGCTGATACAGATTCTTATTCAGATGGGTCTGCGGAGTCACCTCTCTGCCCTCATAGACGGAAGCATTGTCATAAATATGAAAACTGGGAGCCATGTATCCGGAATAAGCTTCCCCATCTGCATTGGGAAGATAATCCACCCGATAACGGTTGGCGGAAATTGCTTTACAAGTATGACTGCGAATGACAGTTCCCTGCTCAAGATTATGATTAAACGGACACAGATAGTAATAAGCCAACCCCGTCCCTGCTTCCAACTGATCAATACTTGCTGCAGCCGTCCTGCTCATATAAAAATTTATTCTCGATATGGGCTCTCCACAGTCGGCACAAATTGGATACCACGCGGAGAAATGCGGTTTCAGACACGGCCTTTTGGTATAGGAAATACCGTGATATTCCTCCGTCGGATAATTCATATGACAGCAATTAACCTCGCTAAGCTGAACCCGCCAATAAGAGACCGGAATATTCCCTGTTCTTTGGATCGCATAGTAGTGCTCTCCCTCCTGCAGCGGATCAAGTGAAGTTGTCTGCCCGGTTGCAATATCGTCAATTCCGCCTTCTCTGTACCATTCTACTTGTGTATTATCCGCATCTGTCGTCCACGCTCTGCCGTCCGGCGCAAAAGTTACATAAGGACTTTCATATATACTCCCGGCTGCCGCATGCAGAGGATTACCGCCTATCCCGATCATGATGAGTAATGCCATACCTGCCATATATATTCTCTTCATCCGTCACACACCTTTACTACCCGTAATGTTCCTCTGGCGAGCTCTGTATAAAAATACTCTACATCTGCAGCATCCAGATAAACATTCATACGTTGTGCCGGCGACGTCACATTCTCTGCGCCGATCACATTTCCCGCACTGTCAAAAGCCTGTTCCACATAAACAGATTCCCACACCAGCCCCGCACGTCCGTCTTCCGCCACAGTATATATATGGATCCGATCTCCCGCACGCAGCACACCACCAACAACCTGGTACAGATCCTCAGCCTTAAAACCGGCAATGACCGGCTGTTCCATCCGGGCAGTGATCTCGAGAAATGTTTCAAACATCCCTGATGTCAACAGTACCCCTGCGTCAATATCTTCTTTTGCCACGCACTGTACAACCTGTTCTTTTTCATTCACTGCAGTACCCGGTATCATACTCTTGTCCAATTCTTTTAATACCATATAATCCTCAAAGTTTTCCTCTGTGATCTTTACTCCTTTGGGAATCGTTTTTTCCGCCACATAAATATAGTCCTTCTCATAGTCTGAAAGGGCCTGCTTTTCCATATGCAGCATCAGCAAAAAGACGCCGATTGCTGCCACAAGAGCCGCGATCATACTGCCCGTCCACACATGTGACCACGTCGATTTATTGTTCATTTTTATCACTCTCTCCTCTCTGCCGCAATATCTACCAGTTTTCCCTTATGTGCCAGCACCGTGACCCCTAAAAAGCCCTCAACCGGGAACTCTATTTCACTATATACCCCGGTGCATTCTACCGGCACGCCATTGGGCGCATTGATCTCTCCTTTTTTTCCGCTCCACGTTTCCACTACATTCCCGCCGGATCCCACTCTATCGGCGTAAACCTGTTCCTGATCCACGTTATAGATAATATAGTCTGCTATCTTTACCGGTCCTGAGATCAATGCCTTATTTGCACATTCCCACTCCTCATCCAGCTGCAGATTATCGCGTATAGCCCGGAGGAAGACCTCATAGGCTTCCTCCGGATCCGAGATCCGCACTTTATGGCTTTTTCCGTATTCCTCCAGATCAATTAACGCCGAGGCAAGATTGGAGGCTGCAAGCGCATCCTCCATATACATGCCTGTTGTCTGCCATGAGGAAATCTGAAGCTGTGTGCACAACAGAATGCTCAATATTAATACCCAGAATAATCCGGTCACCCATTCTGCCTGCCCGCTGTCCTGTCGCTCAATATTTAGCTGTCGACGACTTTTTCTCCCAAAATGCATATTGTCCTCCCAGTTTCCCGCTGACCTCCAGCACGATCCGTTCTCCGTAGCCCACCTGATCGATCGTAGTGCCTCCCAGATCGATCTCCGCGACCTCCTGCTCACTTAATTCCGTGAGCAACCCGGCCCGGTCTGCATCATCCAGATAACCGGTGGTCTCCATACGCAAAATGTACCGCCTGATAATCTGGTTCACTTCCATCTTCTGTTGGATCAGATGCATATCATCCAGAAACGCAATCATCAAAACTGTCATAGACAGGATGAAGATACCTGTGACCATAATATTGGCCACGGTGCCCGGTTCTTTTTTCATAACAGTATGGTGCCCGAGGACACTGTTCCGTTTAAGATCGTCGTCGCCTTGGATGTCATGGAACTAACCAATGTCGTGATAAAATCAGACAGGCTGTCCTTCATCACCACGCAGAGCAGCAACGCAATAATGCATAACCCCACTGTTACCAGAATGCCGTCTATTCCCTCATCCTTTTTCCAAAACAACTCCTGTCTGAGTCTGCCGATCCCTCTCTGAATATCCTCTCTCATTCCTGTCATCCCCTTCATCTCTCCTTTTTTCATTCTGTTTTCCTCCTCATTTTTAATTGTGTGTGTCATTGCTGTGTAATTCATTTTTTCTCCTTTTCCTGATTTCCTGTTATTCCTTTTAATCCGTTTTGAACCTGCTCAAAAACTTAAAGCCGCCGTAAACATCTGTGTGACACATGCATAAAGCACAATTCCCAGCATGGCAGCCAATATACCAAGCTGATAAAACGTTATGCTGCGGTCCAATGCACCTTTCCTCCGGCTTAATACAGCAACCTCCATATCCTTCACCTGCTCGGCAATATCACCCAAAAGTTCCAAAGCCTGTCCGGACTCCAATGTTTGCAGGATGGTAATACAAAGGGCATCAATATAGCGATTGTCAAATTTTTGTTGAAACTGGTCCATAGCATCATATATATCTGCTTTCATGGTAAGTGCCCCCGCAAGATCGAGAAGCGCCTGACGAAGTCTCCTCTCCTGCACTCCGGCATAACATTCTGTCAGTGCATCCGCCACATACACGCCTGCCCGGATCTGTATCTCCAACGCATGATAGATCAACTGGATCTCCGGAAGCATTTGCTCATTATCCCGATTGTTCAGATACAGCAGTAATATATACGGAAGCCAATACAATATAACCGCGCAGAGCACGCTCGACCACAACGACCAGAAGCTTCCTGTGAAAAATCCGATCAGTGCAAGAATGATCCTAATGACAAGCCATACTGCAGGCTCCATCCATAAGCCAAAATGAAAATCCGCACCCTTTTTTCGAAGCCATATGGATGTCCGGCCATACCAATCACCCTTTCGCGCTCTGTCAGCAAGATATCCACGCAATTCCATATATGCACTTAGAATCTTTCGTTCCGGCCGCTTCCTTGCCACCCCAAAAACCAGTCCGAACATGAACACAGCGCTCACAACGGCAGCTATTCGGATTCCCGGATTTGCTCCATCCATTTTCTCACCTCCTTCCTGTGCATCAGCCATGACTATTGGCTTCTATTCTTTAATGGTTCAGCCTGTAGACTTTGCCGGCAAACAAAAATAATATGAATCCTACGATTCCCAAAGCAACTCTGCCCGGCCAGGTATTCCACAGGATCACCCACACAGATGTCTCGATCAGGCCATCCACCACAAACAAAGTAACAATAGACATAGCAAGCAGGAGCAGCATATTGATCGCTGCTTCCCGAACCAGACTTTTTCTTTCTTCTGCTGCCCGCATATATTCCCGCATATTTTTGCGACTGCTGTCCACCAATGCGGTAAAATCCGCACTGTAACGGATACTGATCTCCATATTTCTTGTCAGCTCCTTAAACTTTGGATGCTCGATCTTCTCCGCCATGACAAGCAATGCCAGACTGCTGTCCCCCGTTGTCTGTGCTTCATTGCTGCACTCCTCCAATGCCGTATGTAAAGGCTCGTCTAAATATTTGCTGATCTGTTTGAATATACCGGTGAGTTCTCCGGCTGTGATACTGTAATTTCCCAGAAAGTCAAGAAACTTTATCAGATTTGCATTCACATTCCGAAATGCTTTTGCCTTACAAAAACACAGGATAAGGTATTCCGTCCCATATGCGATGCCGGCTCCGAATACTGCATTGCGCCATCCGAAAGTAACCGCCAGGATCAGAAAAAGGATCACACCCACAATAACATTAACTGCCGCCCAAAGCTCTGCTGTCAGATAGGGAAATCGCTGTTTCCAGCCGCTGTAATTCAATTCCTGCTCCAACCGATACCACAGCGAATGCTCCTTCTGCAGATTGATCAGCCTCTTACGGTCCTCCAGCAATCTTCGTCTGGCAGCTTCATCAATCCCATCGCGTCCTTTCTGCAGCATGCCATATAGGATCTCAAGCCACCGGATCCTGCCAAACATCAGAAAAAAAACGGCAAACACAAGCAGAAACAACAATATATATATTATTCGCTTCATCTTTCTATTTTGTCTCCTCCCTATCACATAAACTACAGTAATTTCTGATACTCCAGATTTTTAGCCTGTTCATTCCATCCCTTGCAGGCATAGATCTGCTTCACTTTATAATGCTCCATAAACACAAAGGTCTGAAAACAATCCAGCATCCGCATCAACTCATCCCGGGAATATCTGCTGTCATACATGGCATAATCCGCTAATTTATCCGCCGCCTTATCTGCGGAAGTCGCATGAATGGTTGCCGCACAGATCTGCCCTGTACAGGCTGCATTCAGTAAATACAATGCCTCCGCCCCTTTGATCTCGCCGATGATGAAAAAATCCACGTCCATAGTCAAGCCGGCAATACTGATCTGTTTCAGATCATAGTTTACTTTGCTCTCACTCGTTCCCGGCAAACTATGCAGAAACATCATGTCCGGATGGTACATCGTCGTAAGTTCATCTGCCTGTTGCGTTACCAGAACAGCCATATTATCCGGCAAGGTCTCCTTCAAGGCATTCAGCAGTGTCGTCTTTCCGGAGGAATTTCCTCCGCATATGATTGTGGATCCCTGCCGGAACCTACGGATCAGAAGCCTGGCCACATCTTCATTCAGCATCTTGCGCTGTACCAGTTCTCTCATCTGCGGAAATACTTTGGGAACCTTGCGCACGCATAAATATGGTTCGTTGTATGTATTCACCAACGGCATAGACAAGGTAAACCGCAAGATAAAATCCGGATGACTCCCGGTATCTGTGAACCGCTGGATCGCATTCAGGTTGGAAATGTTCACCTGATTTTTTGTGGCAATGTAGTCAATGAACTGTCGGTATTCTTTCTCTGAGGCAAAAGCGATTCCGGCATCCATACGCTTCCCCTCCCGTTTAATACGGATATTATCAAAACTGATCACCCGGATATCTGAAATAGTGGGATCGTCGATCAAAACCGACAGCCTGGAATAGCCGAAAATATACTGTTCAAAGGCTTCCATGATCCTGCGTTCTCTCTCGGTCGATTGTGGATCATAGCGATGCAAATGCTGCCCTGCTTCCTTGAGAAACTCCTCTTTTCCCAAAGTCCCCTTCCTCAACTGCATCAATGAGTTTTGCTTTTGCGTAAGATAATCATCCAACAGTCTTCTTAAACCGGCCTCCACCGTTTCCTCTCTATTCAATTGTACGTTTTCCTTCATAAACCCTCCTGACTCAGCCGACAAAGGTTGATGCGTCGCCAAAGCCCCCGCCTTGCATTCCTTCCTCAACTGTAACTATTCGATTACTCATACCTGGAAATTTCATGGATGATACTATCCGGATATTATAGATCCCCATCGGGTAATTGTTACATTACACCATCTATGATGATATGTCAATACTATTTTTGTAAATTTTTAATTTGTTTCTTTGTTTTGGAAAACTAAAGGAAAAGAGAATTGTATTTGTGCAACAGACATGTTATAATAGTAAAGAACATGTTATACAGCTAATCCTGCGAAAGGAGATATTCTATGGGAGCTACTTTTTTCCTGTTAGGAGGAGGATTACTGATCATTATTTTTGCTGTAGTGATCTCTGTCGTATCTTCCGTTGTATCAGCCATTGCCGCTGATCAGGACGACTCAGAAGATTAAAACAGTAGCTGCACATTTTGTCAGCTACTGTTTTCTTCTGCTTTTTTCAGTCTACGCAAACGGATTCTCTGTCGGATAACGCATTCCTTTGGGTTGATTATAATCCAGATCCTCCACCGGCACACCTACATATTTGAACACTTCATACAATGCCTTTCCGAAATGTCCAAACGCTACTGCACCATGATGCGGGAAGTTTTTCTCGATCAAAACATGCCTGTAAAAGCGTCCCATTTCCGGAATGGCAAACACACCGATGCTGCCAAAAGAACGTGTCGCCACCGGCAGCACTTCCCCCTGCGCAATGTACGCGCGAAGCTTATTATCTGCGGTTGACTGCAGCCGATAAAATGTGATCTCTCCCGGCATGATATCTCCCTCCAACGTTCCCTGTGTCACTTCTTCCGGCAGATTTCTCGCCATGATCATCTGATACTTCATACTGCAGAAAGATAGTTTCTTTGAACAGGTATTGCCGCAATGGAAGCCCATAAAGGTATCCTTGTGGGTGTAATCAAACTTCCCTTTGATAGATTCCTCGTACATATCATCCGGCACAGAATTGTTGATATCCAGCAGAGTAACAACATCCTCGCTCACACAGGTTCCGATAAACTCACTCAGCGCGCCGTAGATATCCACTTCGCAGGAAACCGGAATTCCCATACCGGTCAGTCGGCTGTTGACGTAGCAGGGGACAAACCCGAACTGCGTCTGAAATGCCGGCCAGCACTTCCCGGCAATCGCCACATACTTGCGATAGCCTTTGTGTTCTTCTATCCAATCCAAAAGTGTCAGTTCATACTGGGCAAGCTTCGGCAGAACAGAAGGCTTCAGGTTACCTTCTCCCAATTCCTGTTCCATCTCTTTTACCTTATCCGGAATCCTTTCATCTCCTTCATGCTTCTTAAACGCCTCAAAGAGATCCAGCTCGGAATTCTCCTCAATCTCCACGCCCAGATTATAGAGTTGCTTGATCGGTGCATTGCAGGCAAGGAAATTTAACGGTCTGGGACCAAAAGAAATAATTTTGAGATCCGACAATCCGATGATCGCTCTGGCAATCGGCAGAAAATCATGAAGCATTGCCGCACACTCCGCCGCATTGCCTACCGGATACTCCGGAATATATGCTTTTACATTGCGAAGTTTCAGATTATAGCTGGCATTCAGCATACCGCAATATGCGTCGCCGCGCCCGCCGACCAGATCGTTCTGGCTCTCCTCCGCCGCTGCTATGAACATAGCAGGTCCGTCGAAATGTTTGGCAAGCAATGTCTCCGAGATTTCAGGGCCGAAATTCCCCAGATACACACAAAGCGCGTTACAGCCTGCCTTCTTGATATCATCAAGCGCCTGCACCATATGGATCTCACTCTCCACGATACAGACAGGGCATTCGTAAACACCCTCCGTTCCATACGCCGCCCGATAAGCCTCCATCAATGCTTTGCGTCTGTTGACGGAAAGGCTCTCCGGAAAACAATCTCTGCTGACTGCCACGACTCCGATCTTAACTTGCGGTAAATTATTCATAAAATCATCCTCCTTTGGGAAAATCATTATTGTGCTCTTTATTTTGCAAGGATCTCATATACCGGTTTGCAGGCGGGATAGATTTCCCTGAACATTAAATAACGCTTGTTATATTTTCTGACCAACTCCGGCTCAGGCTCTACGGTATCGATCACATGGACAAATTTACGAGCAGCCTCCTCCACCGATCCAAACTCTCCTGCTGCCACTGCTGCCAGCATTGCGGCTCCCATAGCCGGGCCTTCTTCTGTCTCCACCACATCCACTTTCCGGTTAAGGACATTGGCGATAATACGTTTCCAAAGCTTACTCTTCGCTCCGCCTCCGCAGATTTTGGTGCGCTCCGGAGAAATACCCAAAGATACAGCAACCTCCAGGGAATCCCGCAGAGCAAAGGCAACGCCTTCTAACACTGCCTGAGTCATATCTCTGCGCTTGGTATCCATTGACATGCCGATAAATGTTCCTCTGGCCTTCGGATCGTTGTGCGGAGATCGCTCTCCCATAAGATACGGCAGAAAAAACACCTGATTTTCACCGAGTCCGCTCCTCTCAATCTCTTCCTGAGCGCCCGGATAATCAGAATCCTGCAGGATGTCATCCATCCACCATTTATTGCAGGATGCTGCACTGAGCATACAGCCCATGAGATGATAATGTCCGTCTGCATGTGCAAAAGAATGCAATGCATTGTTCGGGTCTACCCCAAACCTCTCCGACGCAATAAAAATCGTCCCGCTTGTCCCCAGAGAAATATTGCACGCACCATCCCCTACCGTTCCTGTTCCCACAGCAGCAGCCGCATTGTCACCTGCTCCCGCCGCCACGATACACTGCGCCGGCAGATCAAATGTCTTTGCGATCTCGGGCCGGATACAGCCCACTTTTTCATAACTTTCATAACATTTTGCCAGCTGTTCCTCTCTGATCCCGCAAATATCACACATCTCGCGTGACCAACGCCTATGCTCCACATCAAACAGCAGCATTCCGGACGCATCTGACACATCCGTACAATGCACTCCGGTCAAGCGATAGGCCAGATAATCCTTCGGAAGCATGATCTTACGGATCCTCCGGAAATTCTCCGGCTCATGTTTTTTCAACCACAAAAGCTTAGGCGCTGTGAACCCCGCAAAGGCAATATTCGCCGTATACTCCGACACTTTTTCCCTGCCGATCACCTGGTTCAGATATTCACATTCTTCTTCGGTGCGGCCATCGTTCCACAAGATTGCAGGTCTGATCACCTGATCTTTTTCATCCAGGATCACCAATCCATGCATCTGCCCGCCGAAACTGATACCGGCTACCTGTGTCCGATCCGCATCCGCCAGCAATTCCTTCATTCCTTCACAGGTCTGCGTCCACCAGTCCTCCGGATCCTGCTCCGACCAGCCGGGTTGCGGAAAATATAACGGGTATTCCTTTGAAACAACTTTTTGTACTTTTCCCAGCGAATCCATCAGCAACAGCTTTACTGCTGAGGTTCCCAGATCAATACCGATATACAGCATAGAGTTCTTCCTCCTGTCTCTTACCTTGCAAAACTATTTCTTATTTCACTTTTCTTCTGCACCGCTTCCGCAGCCTTCTTAAAAAGGCCAGCGTTTCTGCGTACCCACGGTCTGCCTCCTGTCCAAAAAACGTCTGATAAAGCATTTCTTCCTGCTCTTCCGGAATATCCTCACCGTAAAGTCCCCGCACAAAATTCAGTTGCTCCTTCACCGTTCGTCTTCTGTCAAATTCTTTATGTTTCCGGCTCAGATCCTGCTTCAGTTTTACGTATTCCAACTGTACCTGATTCCGCAGGGGGAGTGAACGCTCTTTTCTCAATCTGATCATCGTCCCCACGCTCAAAAGGATCAGAACAAGCATACCACCGATCATCAACACAACACTGATCCCGCTGATCGCGGTCTCCAGATAAGCGCCTATTGTATCCGCTCCCAGATTAATCTGCCCGCCGTCTTCATTTTCCCTATTGTTTAAGAATGCTTCCCAGAAAGAAGTGGTTTCCGCCTCCATGGAAGAAGGTGTGGGATCTACCACGATCCATCCCCGTCCGTCAATATAAATTTCCACCCATCCGTGCGCTCTGGCATCCGGCACTTCCAACTCAACCAACGCCGTCTCTCCCATCGGCGAAAATCCACTGTAATAATCTGCGTACTCTGTTCCTTCCACCAACTCACCGGCATCTACGATATCGTAATAGGAAAACGCATATCCTTCCACATATCTGGCCGGAATCCCCATGTACCTAAACAACATAGTCGCCGCCGAAGCAAAATGAGCACAAAATCCTCGCTTACTCTCCAGCAAAAAGAACGTGATATAATCATGATTACGGAAATTATATCCGGGGCGCAGAGAATAAGAATAGTTTTCCTGAAAAAAATCCACAATCTGGTTAGCCACTTCCTCCGGCGTCCCCTGGAATCCGGCTTCTGTGCAAACCTGACGCACAGCTGCATAGCATCGCTCCGGCACCTGCAGATAACTCATCTCGATACCTTCCTGTGGAATCTCAACCCGCCCGCCGGAAGGGTAGTAAGTATAGCTCGTCCATTCGCCGTCCTTCTTGATGGAAGACTCATCTGTGTAATATGGACGATACTCATATTGTTTTTCTGCACCGACATTTTTGATCAGCATAATGCCTCTTCCCTGTTCCCCGGGATTTTTTTCAAATGCATCCATTCTGGTCAAAACTGTTTCACTCATCAAGGCGTCTTCCGGAAGCGCATCCTCTGCCTTCGACCACCTCGTACCGTCATAATTTTTTCCGGTAAAAGCTTTCAGATAAACCGACTGAAAACTGTATGGTGTATAGCGAACGATCAGATCCGTTTCATAATCGGACAACGGCCCGTTGCCCTGACTTAACACGCCGCCGCTCACTCCGCCTCCGGATGACTGTCCCTGGAACAATGCCATCATACCAAACTGTGCAAAAGCCGCAGCAGCCTTTTCCGTGGACGCCTTCTGTGCATTTTCAGGCACGATCCGGTCATAGGTGTCCTGCGGAAGGAAAAATGATGCCGCACGTATCAGCAGCACAGTAAAAACTGCTATCACCGGCAAAACATACCTCATCTGTCCCGCCAGATGCTCCTTTACCCCCATTCCCTGCAAAGCCGCCACCGTTGCATAGCCGGTCAGCAAAAACAGAATGTAGATCAATTCCGGAGATCTGCCGAAATAAAGCGGAAAGATAAACGGTGAAAAGGTTAAAATCAGAACCTTGGTCAGACTTGCCTTGTTCTGCATATGGATGTTCAGCAGGATGCATCCCACCATGCTGATAAACAGCACGAACACGGAGACTGCTGTATACTCGTCTTCAACCATCAACGCATAATCTGTACCGTTGGCAATGTTCAGATATTCTCTGGCCACTTCCAAAATCCGGTTCATGATGGCATAATATCCGCTGTTAATCACCCAGTAATTCGAGATCGCAATATAAAAATACGCAAATAATACCGCAATATTGACCAGATTTGTCAGCCACTTCTTCCCTGTCTCATACACCACACTCAAAAAAAGCGCAAAGAAGAAGATCAGCATCATACAGCCTCCCTTGCTGTATGCGATCTCATAGGCAGACAAAAAACCGCCTACCGCCCCGTGAACGATCAAAAAAAGCAGCAGTGTCTTCGCCAATGCCGCAAATATGTCAAAGGAACTTCCGGACTCATTTTTCCGCAATGTCAGTTCCTCTGTGTCTGCCTTTTTCTTTTCAAAAAATGTTTTACCGAATATACGCACCTTTATATGCTCCCGCCTGTACTAATACGTAGCTTTCTCCGGGATGTTCCATCTCCATCTGCGCTCTCGTGCTTCCCGGCTGTCTCTTCCCGTTTCCGCTGAGGATCTGCCCTATCGCAGCTTCCAATTCCCCCTGTTCCGCGATATAGCGGCTCTGCAGATCATTCCCTGCACCTGTCCAATACAGCTGCACCGGATATTCCTTCTCCAGAAACAATTGCCCCAGATACGCAAGTGCATCCATCAATTCATCGTTCTCCTGCTTAGCGTCTGTGAGCGGCAGGACCAGACTGACCTTCTGCTTTCCGGATTTCAGCCGCTCCCGCACCATCAGTTTATTCTGCTTTGCCGTAAGTTTCCAATGAATGTTCTTCAGTTCATCCCCGGGTATATACTCCCGGATCTCATAATCCGGATTGTACTCCGTCCCTCTCTGCTTACTTTCGTCTTCCCTCGGAAATCCATCCACACAGCTGTAGATTTCGTCATCCGGTGCCGGGATCTGCGTGGGATATGCCACTACCCCGCTGTCCTTTACTGCACACCCGGTAAGACAGAACAAATGAAACAGATCATAAACTGCAAAAGTGAGGATCCGAGTCTCTATCCGACCCGCATACCGGCTGTCCAACGCCTGCCTGATCTCGCATCCTCTCACAGGTGCCAGCCATATTCTCTCTTTTTTCTCCTGAAAATAATCCGTAAACACATTTCCCCAACTGTATGCAAGATCTGCACTGAACCCCAAAAATCTCCGGGGATTCCGCACCCGGATCAAAAACGGAAAATCCGCTTTTTTGCCGACTTTTCCCTGAGGGATCACCGTTTCCGCTGTGATCAGATCCCTGCTGCTCATCAGGGAATAGCACGATACAGCCGCACATCCCACCATCAGGATCAACGCCATGAAGAGCAGATAGCTTCGCAGAAACCACCAGCTGAGAAATACCACCCCAAACAGGAGTCCGAACCGGATCCACCCCAAAATGCTTGGACGTATTCTTTTTTCCGCTAGTTGACTCATCAGACAGCCTGTATCCTTTCCGTAATATCCATGATCACCTGTTCCACGTCCATTCCCTCCGCGCGGGATTTTGCATTCAGATGAACCCTGTGCCTCCAGACATCGTTGATCACTGCCAACACATCCTCCGGGATCACATAGTCGCCGCCGCGCATCAAAGCCGTCGCCCGCGCCATTTTCAAAAGCGCTATGCTTCCTCTGGGGCTGGCTCCAAGAGCAATTCTCGGATCTCTGCGGGTCTCCTCTGTCAGATTCGTGATATATTCCAGGATCGTATCCTCCACATGCAGCGTCTCCGCCTGCTTTTTCAATTCCATCAGCCGTTCCGCGGTGATCACGCTCTTCACCTGATCGAGTCCAGGGCCTGCGCTGCCCCGCAAAATATCCACAGCCGCCTCATGAGACGGATAGCCCATATTCAGACAGATCAGAAAGCGGTCCAGCTGAGACTCCGGCAGCATCTGCGTACCGGAGGAACCAAACGGGTTCTCTGTGGCAATGACTGTAAACGGCTTCGGCAATGCGTAGGATACGCCGTCCACCGTCACCTTGGACTCCTCCATAACTTCAAGCAAAGCTGACTGCGTCTTCGAAGAAGTACGATTCAGCTCATCCGCCAGGAAAAGGTTGCAGAAGATAGCCCCCGGCTTATATTCAAATTCCTGGTTCTTACTGTTGTACATAGTAAATCCCACAATATCGCTGGGCAATACATCCGGCGTAAACTGCATTCTCTTGTATTGAAGCTCCATGGACTTTCCCAAAGCCATCGCCAGTGTCGTCTTACCCACACCGGGAATATCCTCCAAAAGCACGTGTCCGCCTGCCAGCACCGCACCCAAAACCTTGCGCACCACGCGCTCCTTACCCTTTACTACTTTATTGACCTCCGATACGATCTGTTCCAGTTCGTTATTCATGCCTTGTTCCTCTCATGTTGATATTGTCTGCATACAATTTGCAAGACAGATGTATTCTGCAATCAATCCCACAATAAAGCGTATCATTTTTGAGGAAATTTTTCAATGAAAATGCATGGAGGAGAATGTGAAAAAAATATAAACAAGGCTGCAGAAAGAAAAATCTCTCCGCAGCCTGCTGCCGGCTCTCAGATATTTATTTTTCCCGCTCAAACTTCTGGTACTCTTTGACTGTCCGCTCCGTCACTTCCCGCGTCAGCTGCCCGTTCTCGTCATATTCAAGGGTCTTATAGACCCGCTCCGTCTCATTATTGTTCTCGTCATAGGTACTCGCCTTGTCGGTCTTCAGCACACCGTTGGAATAATATTTCTCGGTCAGCGCCGTATAATACTTTTTCCCTTCATAGAAAAAGAAGACATCCCCGTAGGTGTATTCCGTCCAATATCCATGCCCGTCCTCAGCATATACCGTCTTATCCAGAGTCTGGCTGCCATGCTCGTCATATTCGCCGGTTTTCGTGGAACTCAATTTGCCGTCATAATAGGTTTCCTCCACGTCTTTGCGCAGGGTTCCCTCCGCGTCATATTCCGCGGTATATTTCTGAGAGATGTCTGTGTGATCTTCATCCCTGTATGCGATCCATGAGAGAAGCTTGCCGTCCGCATTGCGCTCATAGACTGTTTCGCCGGTAAGTCTCTGCTCCGGTCCAGCTGTCTCCCGCTTTTTCAAAAGCCTCCCTTTTTCATCCCGGGTAGAAACCGTTCGTTTTCCCTCCACGCGCTCGCCTGTTTCATAGTTTTTGTCATAAGAAATATACAGGGTCTCGCGGCTCACCCATTTCTCATTCTCCTCATCATACACCACCATGTATTCTGCATGGGAGGACAGTTCACCGTTTGATTTATAATCACATACCGTGTACGCACCATGCTCATCATAGGTATATTCATGGATAAACTCATTTTTGCCTCCGTCCTCGTAATAGTTGATCTCAGATATTTCGTTTTCATGTTCGTCGTATTTTACATCTTCCGTCAGCATACGATCTGAGATTTCCACGTTATACTTATAGGTCTGGCTGCTCTTTCTCTTTTCCCTCTCGATATCATAATACTCCGTGATATAGCAGTAGCTCTGTTTTCCGTCCTCGCCGAACGAATTCTCTGTCACCGTCAGACCGTCTTCACTATAGGAGGTTTCTCTGCGGGAAGTCTGCTTGCCCGCCGCGTCAAATTCCAGATACAGGATATTTCGCCCCTGATCATCATAGGTATATTCCCGCACACCCTCGGAATAGGATTTGATATCCGCAAAATCCGGATTTGCCTTCGATTCCTGCTTTATAAGCTTTCCGTCTTCATTATAAGTATAGATTGTACTGCCGGCCTCAGCCTCTCCCCTCATCTGGTCCTTCTCCTTGACGGTCAGGTATCTTTTCGTAGAAGTCTCTCTCCATGTATAGATATGTTCCATCACATCGAGTTCTTCAGCGCCCTGCTCGGTCTTTTTGCCGGTGTCGCCTGCGCCCGCGCCGTCTCCTGATCCGTCCGCACCGTTTCCACAGCCAGCAAGCAGGGTTGCGGTAAGTGCCATGGTCAATAATAATGCTGCGATTTTCCTTTTCTTCATTTTTTCTCCTTTTTATTTGCATTTTTTTCTAAGTTATTTATTTACATACTGCAGTGCCTCCCGCAGCGAATCCTTTAGGATGATCTTTTTACTTCTGTTTCCTAATACCCGCTGATTTACCTTGTTTCCGGAAGTAATATAGAGTACGCCGTCATATTCTTTATTTCTGTCGAGTTTTTCATCGTCCGTCTGCACAAAGATCACAAAGTACTCATCCTTAGCACCGTAGGCCGCGAAATAATAGATATCTTCACTGTATTTCTTAAACTCTACCACGGTGGCATCGATCAGATACATATCCCCCTGCGCCTGCTCCATCCTGTAGCTTTCCAGAGAACCTGTATAGGCCTCCTGCGTTCTCTCATCCCATGAGTTGATAAAATCCTTCTCTACTATGATGTCATCACCTGTGTATTCTCTGGTCACATCCAATTTGCTCGTGATTGGCTCATAGGTAACGCCATCATTATGCATAACTCTGGTCTCCTCCCCCACAATATGAAGGAAAAGCTGTATGCCGTTCTGGCTCACGTTATCCACGTACCAATAGCCTTCCTTCAGCATGAGATTGATGAGATCACCCTTCATATAGGTCTGGGTCTCCTGTCCATCCTCGTCATACTCCATATGCTCCCAATACAGTTCCTTGACTTCAAAGTACTGATCCCAGTTGTCCAGGCTGAGCATCTCCCTGAATTCAGCGTTCCGCAGTTCCTCATAGGACGCCACATCCGCCGGCTCAAAGGAGAATGTAAAAGTCTCACCCTCTTTGATATACGCCTCAAAGGAGACGGTCTGATCTTCAGGCTCCGCCGTACTCTCCGTCTCGGCCGGCTCGGTCTTTCCAATTTCCGTCAGAGTCTTCAAATTTTTCACCATCTTGCAGCCGCTGAACATGAGACAGATGCCGAGCGCGAATGCTGCCATCTTGAAACATCTTATTTTGCGCATTTTGTCTATCCCCTCTTTTATCCAATTAATATAAGTACACCGTTTCCTCAAACATTGCTAACAGCTCCGCAAACGTCACTCCGAAATCCTGTCCGCCCGTGATGTCAAATTCATAGAGACATCCTAGGTTTTCCGCAGCGTAATAGTAGTGCTCTCCCTGACTGCATACCCACCAGGTGCTGCCGTTTAACTCTTTCGCCTCGAAATCCGTTATGCCACCGTATTTCGCCGGGCTGGACTCGGTTCTGACATACTCCTCCAGGGAAACATCTCCGTCAATACTGCCCAGGCGAAGATTGATATCCACTCCTGTTACGCCCGTTCCCACATACTCGCCGGTATAAAAATCGTACACGCCCAACATACCGTTATACTCGTTGGCTTTCATCGCCTCAGGAACATAGTACGAGAGTCCGTAGTAATCCAGATCGACCTGCGTCCCGTCAGCTGTAGGCGCATTGGCCTTCCTTTCGCTCCGCTGGATCTTGACTAACGTAGTTTCCGACGGGGATACCTCATAATCCAGATGATTGATCTGCAAGCTCCAGAAGTTCGTTCCTGAAGATGTGGTTTGCTCTTCATAGCACATCCAGTAATTTTCCGTATAGATTTCTTCCGCATATTCCGGGTTGAAGATCAACTCCCTCTCCTCCTCGGTCAGCGTGGTCAGATCCTGTACACACCCTGCGACCTGATCCGACATCTCCTTGTCGCAGACATGCGCCTCCGCGTCGCAGAGAGCCCACTCTCCCTCCTGATTGTTATAAAAAATCTCCAGATACTGGTCAGGCTTTTCGAAATCGCCACGTCCGAAAATGATCATCAGCTTTTTGGCTTCATCATAGCCATTATAGGTTGCCGATTCAATGGCAATGCCTTTTTCCAGAATACTGTTTCCTAATTTCAGATAGGCCTCCCTGACCTCCGGACAATCCTCCAGTTTCCCGGTCTCTTCTTTGATCATGCCGTCAAAATCTGCCGCCTGGGTTTTCCCTCCCGCAGATGTGCTCTGATCCTGCGCAGCGTTTCCGCTGTTTGACGCCGTATTGCCGATATTGCCGCATCCCGCCAAAAGGCTTGCGCTCAATACTGCTGTCAGTAAAATTGCCGCTATTTTTTTGTTTTTCATAAAATCTGTCCCTTCCTGCACTTTTTTACCTGTAGTTTACTATTTCAGGGAAAAAAATAAAAGGTCGCATATACGACCTTTCACCAAAGCAGAAATAAATATCACGCGTTATTTATTTTCCTCACTCAGAAACATCATGTAATTCTGTAACAGCCCAATCCTGGTTTTCGTCCCGGTCTTTTCGTAAAGAGAAGTGATATGCTTCTGCAATACGCGTCTGGAGATTGCCATCTCATCCGCCACCTCCTGCAGACTATCCTCTGAAGTGATCAGTTTCTGTAACACCTCTGTTTCCCTGGGCGTCAATCCGTAATTTCCCCGATATTCCTCCATTGTCCCGGGAGACGTCTGCGTCTCCGGGACTATTTCACCGGGAATCTCTCTGATTCCCGCCAGATCCAGATCTCCGTTAAAAGCCATTACGATCAGGATTAACACGACCAACATCAGCTCTGCACCGACCACAGCAGTATCCGCCATTTCAGAGATTGCAAACCCTGACAGCAGCACCTCTGACACACTGATCGTCACCCGTCCCATTCCCGCCCAAAGCGTCGTCCGGTTCGTCCGGGGCGCAGTATCCCAAAACATCAGATGAATGTAAACCAGCTCCGCTCCCAGCGAAATATAGAATATGCTCATATTCAGGTAATAATATTGCCCTCCCATGGGTAAGATGGCAGTGATCAGAGCCGGGATCATCATGCACAGTGTCGTAATCGGCACATATTTCCTCTTCCTGATATCTCCGATACAGCCCACAAACAGTGCAGAAATCCCCATAAGCAGTCGCGGCCAGTCATACACATCATATTCTTCAAACCCTCTGTTCGCAATAGATCGCAGCATTTTTTCATTATAATAGATAAAGAAAAAATTCAATAAAAACGCAATCAATATCGGTCGCCCAAGCGATAAAGGCCTCCTCTTTGCAGTATTGTCACACACAGGCTCCGGCTCCTCCTGCCACGGTTCGACAAACATCAGGCCTGCCACAATCATAAACCCAGCAATCAATAAACTGACTACCAGAACGGGATTGTCTGTACCATGTTGAAAGATCATCTGTAGAACAATCGCCGCCAAAAATCCGCTTCCCATGACTTTCCCCATGAAATCCGTGTGATAAAGCAGTTTTGACATATGTGCGTAAACAGCTCCCCCATATAATCCCAGACAAAACAGGGCAGCATTGGAGATTGCCACAAACGATACAATCCCCCGGTTTGCAAGCAAAAGCAGCATCAAGACACTATATCCGGCCGCGGCAGCGATCAAAATGCCTTGACCTGCTTTCTTCTTGCAGGAAATCCTGCATAATCCGGTGCACATGATCCCCGCCGCCGTGCTCAGCAGTGCCGCATAATAATTCCGGACGATCCAGATGTCTGGCAGAATACTCACACCTCTTTTTTGTACAAAAACACAAGATACTGTGTATTCAAACATATAAATTCCAAATAACAGTATCAAAAATACGGCTTTTTGTTTCCGCAAGTTCTCCTGCATATTTTGATGTGCTCCATTCCAATGCATTTTATGTCTCCGAATTTCCTTCAGCCTGAAATTCCTTTTTACTTTAACATATTTTACGAAAAAAGAAAACCCCTTGCCCCTCCTTCTCTCTTGTATTATAATGATTCTGTCAATGCGATTTTCAAGTTAGCAACGAAGATTATGGAGGTTATCTATGAGCAACATTCCTTACAAAATTTATCTGGAAGAATCCGAGATGCCCAGACAGTGGTACAATGTCCGGGCTGACATGA
>CADBNO010000197.1 GCA_902796105.1 uncultured Lachnospiraceae bacterium
AACGAGAAAGCTGATTTGCGAAGCAAATCAATAAAGCTGCAACGCAGCGGGCTTTCGAGTCTATGATGAAAAGCATGCAAAAGAAAATGGAGGAACAGGTTTCATGAATCAGGAAAAGCCACGGAAAAAGCGAAAACGGATCGCTGTATGGCGCATATTGCTGCTATTGTTTATGCTCACCGTTCTGGGCGGCCTGTCACTGGCACTCTACGCCAGTTTTCATCCCGCTGACGAAACCATTCTTACGCATTCTGATCCCGCGGCCGAAGCAAACAACGTTGAGGCGCCTGTCGTACGCACGGATCTTCCGGATCCCGCAGCTCCCCTGGAGGAACTGCAGGAGGAGCCCTTTGAATATCCGGTGACACTGATGGCTGTAGGAGACAATCTCATGCACATGGGCGTGGTCTACACCGGACGTCAGGATGACGGAACCTACAACTATGAATGTCTGTATGAAAGCATCTCCGATTTTCTGGATCTGGCAGATATCCGGATCATCAATCAGGAGACCATTATGGCCGGCAACCAAAAAGGATTTTCCGGTTTTCCCTACTTCAATTCTCCCGTGGAGGTTGCAGACGGGATTGCTGCTGCCGGCTTTAACGTAGTCCTGCAGGCTTCCAACCATTCCTGCGATCAGGGAGTGGAGGGAATGGATTACTGTGTCTCCGTATGGAAAAAACATCCGGAGGTGCTGATGGTGGGTCTGCATTCCGGCGAGGACACAGCGAACGCAACGTCACCTACCACACCGCAGACGGATAACCAGACACCCAAAAGAGAAATCCCCCTCCTGGATATTGACGGCGTGTCCTTTGCCATTCTGAATTATACTTATGCGCCCAACAGCGGATACATGCCTGCTGACGTTCAGAAACGTCTGGAAGTCCTCTGCAATTATGACCGCAAGACCGGCCACATGGATTTTACCACAATCAACCCACAGGTTCTGGAGGATATCCGGCAGGCGGACGCCATAGCGGATGCCGTCATCGTCTGTCCCCACTGGGGTACTGAATACAGCACCACTGCTTCATCCTATCAGCAAAAATTTGCAAAACAGATGACCGAAGCCGGCGCCGACGTCATCATCGGCGCCCATCCTCATGTGGTGGAACCCGTAGAATGGATCACCGCCGACAACGGAAACGAAGCCTTATGTTTTTATTCATTGGGAAATTATGTTTCGACACAAAAAGATTGCATCAGCATGCTGGAAGCCATGGCATGGGTGACTTTTATCGTACATGAAGAGGGCGGAACGCGGACCGTCACAGTCTCTCATACCGGTTCCGGTGCCATTCCTCTTGTATGCCAATACAGTAGCTCGCCTGTGCGTATAAAAGGCGTATATCCGCTGGAAAACTACACGGAAGAAATGGCCGCCGCCCACGGGATCCGCAACTACGGGAACGGTGTGCTGCATCTGGAGGATCTGCAAAAATGGAGCAAAGAAATACTGGGAGAATTTGAAATGTCGATTCCCTACTGATATCCATAGCAGCTTTACGGACGCGAATTCCCATAGAATGAAAGAATGCCCCTTCCACCTATAACAGAAGAGGCATTCTTTCATTTAGTCGATCACATTTTTTACACCCAGAATATTGTCATAATCCGCATTATAAATGACAACGCCTTTGCGAGAGTTCGCCTCGTGGATGATCTGTCCGTCGCCGATATACAGCGCAACGTGAGAACAGCTTCCGTTTCCGTAACAGACGATATCGCCTGGCTGAATCTCGCTGTAATCGATACTTCTGCCAGCGGAGCTCAGCTGTCCGGAAGGAGTCCGGCTGATGGAATATCCGAAATCCGCATAGATGAAGCAGGTAAAGCCTGAGCAGTCTGTGCCTCCGGCCAGGCTGGAGCCACCCATGATGTATTTATTACCGAGAAACTGCTTTGCATATTCCACGATCTGGTTTCTCAATTCAGCGTTACTGCCATACGTCGTAACCGGCGGCGCCACTGTTGTGATCTCCGGTGCATGCTCCTCGGAGGTTTCTTTACGCTTCTGCAGCGCACGCTGGGCTTCAAGCTCCGCTTTCTCCTCCTCTATGGATTTCGCATATACAAACTCTTCGGCAATAGTTGTATATTCCGCTGCCACATAGCCTTTTTTATTGCCGCCATAGGAAATCTCCAACCAGTCTCCGTCATCTTCGACAAGCAAAGCCTTCTCACCCTGATCCAGATATCCGATCCGCTTCGCCGAGACATCTGCGCTCTCTCTTACATTCAGCCTGTCCGCCTTCACCACAGCATATCTGGTCACATAGTCATCCACCACTTTGACCGCTTCATCACCGGAAATAAAATATTCTGCTTTGATATATCCCTCCACACTGCCGGAGAGTACATGAAACCATTCGTCATTCTCCCCTGCTGTTTCCAGGATCTGCGCCACTGCCCCATTATATATTTTACCCAGTACTTCCCCGTCTGTAGACGGCGTGCTGCGGACATTCACATAATTGGAGACATGTGCGATCGCAAGGTTCGCATACTCGTTTTCCCCATTTTCCCCGGTCCGCTCTGCATCTGCTTTCGCCGACACTCTGCCATCCCCGGCCGTCTGGAACGAGTCAATCACCGCCTGCTCCTCCGGCTGCAGCACCTGCCCTGTTAACGCCTGCATCGCCAACAGATACTGGGTTTTGCCGGTGTCCGTTATATTCGCTCCCGACGCTGTGATCCTCACCCCCAAAAGGGCTCCCGCCAGGATAACGAGTCCTAATGTGCGGACTGACACGGATGTCCGTCTGTATGTTTTCTTCTCGCTCATAATACGCCTCTGACCCGGATATAATTTGCTACCCGATTTTTTTTGTACTAATTTACAGTATAGCAAGTCCACTCTGCAAATACCATACCTAAAATAAATTTCGTGAAATTGTATTGTCCGGTCATATGTGCTAGAATAGAAATTAGAAAAAACAGCCAAAAACCGCCAAGGAGGAAAATACCAATGGATCCCCGTTTGACCGAATATGATGAACACTACCCTCAATATGTACAGGTGGAACAGATCGTGTCTGACCTGATCACCGCGAATCTGAGATCCGCACATATTACTCCCATGCAGATCACGCATCGCGTGAAGACCAGAGAATCCGTGGCCGGTAAGCTGGTGCGCAAATCAGAAAAATATCCCACCCTCGACAATATGACGGATCTGATCGGCTTTCGGATCATCTGCTATTTCTCGGATCAGGTGGATGAGATTGCCTCCTTTCTACGCAGACTTTTTGTGGTAGACAGTAAAAACTCCATCGATAAGCGCAGCGCCATACCGGCGACAGCTTTTGGCTATATTTCCCTGCACTACATATGCACCCTGCCACGGTCAGGCGCTTATCCGGAAGATCTATGTAACATCCCTTTCGAATTTCAGATCAAATCCGTACTGCAGCACACTTGGGCGGAAATCGAACACGATCTGGGATACAAAACGGAATTCGGCGTGCCGCGCGAGATCCGCAGAGAATTTTCCCGGGTGGCAGGTCTGTTGGAGATTGCGGATGAATTGTTTTTGAACATCAAGGAAAAACTGGATGTCTATAAAGAAACCGTGCGTGAAAACATTGCCAACGATCGGGCCTATGACATGAACATCGATCTGATCACTCTGACGGAGTATCTGCGACACAGCAAAACAATGAAAGCCCTACTGTCCGAGATAGCTTCAATCACAGGTGCTGTGATCGAGGAAACGGATCCGGAGGCTTATATCCCGCAGCTGGCATTCTTTGAGATACACACACTGGGCGAACTGAAGACCTTTATAGAAACCGAACACGACGGAGCTCTTCTGCTTGCCAGAAATGCTCTCGCCGGGGCGGAACTCGATACCCTTACTTCCATTGTCGGGCTGTATTACCTGATGCGCTCCCGCCTCACCTTCGGCAATTACAGTGAAAATCAGATCGCTGCATTCTTCCGGCTTCAGATGGACGATGAAACCCGGATCAGGAATCAGACTCAGCGCATCTTAAAAAGGAGAGGACTTTGACCCCTCTCCCGATCAGCAAAAAGATACTCAGCGCTATAGTCAGAACCGAGAGTGACGACAGCACTATATATTTCGCCCTAAACTGCCTGCGCAGATCCATTATGCATACCCCTAATTCAGTTTCTTTTCAAGCGTCAGGATATTCTGTCCCTCACTGTACTCATACAAAACCTGATCCATCGTTTTCTTCACCAGATAGATTCCAAGCCCTCCGATCTGCCGTTCTGCCAGAGACGACGTCACATCAGGGTCTGTTTTCTCCAATGGATTATAGGGAACACCGCTGTCCAAAAACATGATCCTCGCCACCGCCGGATCCCCATCCACTGCAACACGGATAGTTGCCGAACCGGTATCCGGTGCATAGGCATAGTGCGCGATATTGACGAAAATCTCTTCCACAGCCACATTGATCTGCATCTGCGTCTTCATGGAGCAGTCTGCAGCCTCAAGCTGCTCATCCACGAAATCGATCACCGTATTTAAATTGTCCGTCAATGCGTCAATCACAAGCTCTTTCATCTGTGCCTCGCAATCCACCGTCATTCTCCGACCTGAAACATGTCAATAAATCCGGTCACTTCAAAAATCTCCATAATTTCCTCGCAGACATTCTTCAACAGCATGCCGTTTTTCCCGATCATCTTCTTGTGAGCGGACAACAGAACACGCAAACCTGCCGATGAAATGTAATCCATATCCTTAAGGTCAAAAACCAGCTTGTCAACCCCGTCCAGAGATTTCTCCAGTTCCTGCTCCAGCTCCGGAGCGGTCGTGGTGTCCAATTTTCCCTCCAGTGCAATTGTCAGTTCCTTGCCGTTTATTTGTTTTGTGATATTCATTATTATGCTACCCCTTTCTGCAATATATACCTACACATGATAATTATAACACGTCTTTCAAGAAAGTGCAACTAAACCTTCTGCGCCGACATCTTTCTTTCGCTGTGCCTCATTCCGCCGGATCCGGGATCACCACCGCATGTTCCAGCAGATATTCCTTCCACAGCGGAATATACTGTGCCTTCAGATGCACGCCATCGCTGCTGTATTCCCTGACCATATCGCCGTTCTCATCACAGAGCGCCTCATTCACATCCAGAAAAAAAACTCTCTCATTATCCGCCAGCTCCGCCAGTCTCCTGTTCCGTTCCCCGATCTCCTCGTTGTCCACGCCGTCATGCTTCTGTACCTGCTTCTGGGAAACCCGTATGATCGCCTGTACATAAATGATCGCATCCGGCTGCAGTTCCTTCAGTTCTTCCAAAACCTCTGCATACTTTCTGACAAATCCGTCTATGTCTCCCGTGCCGATCTCATTGATCCCGAGCATCAGGTAAATTTTGGCAAACTGCTTGTCCTGCAGTGCCTCCTTAATGGTGATCTTTGCACGCTGCCCTTCCACTTTAATGATCTTTGCGTTGAAGATCCTATAGATAGAAAGCCCGGTGGACGCATAGAACGTCGTAATATCTTCAATCCCGCCATATTCAAACATACCCACTGTCCGGGAATCCCCGATAAAGACGGCATCGGCAAAATAATCATCCTCAACCGTCATATACTGCACTTCTTTTTCACCGGACTCATCCGTTTCTGCCTCAGTGCCGGATTGCCCGTCTATAGTCTGCGCTCCCCCGGCATTCTGTCCGTCTCCCGCGGGCTGCATCCCATCCGCCGGCAGCTCCTCTCCCCCAGACTGCGTCCCACCGGTGTTCTGTCCGCCTGCAGTTTCCAGATTGCCGCCTGACTGCTCCACGCCGGCAACCTGTATTCCCTCTGCCGGCTGCTCTCCTGTCATCTGTATACCTTCGCCGGATCGCACCTCTCCTGCCCACTGTGCGCCATTGACCGCCGGATCTTCCCCGGCCATACCGCCTGTTGCCGTCCTGTCTGCGTCCGCCGCCATCCGCCCGTCAGCCAGCCAGCCGTTTGAAACAGCAAACTTCTCTGCAGTCCGGATCCATCCGCTCACCGGCACACGGATTTCCCGATACACATCCTGCTCATCATATTCAACTAAAAACACCACACCGGTCATCACCAGAAATCCCACCAAAAGCCGGCTGTGGATCCAGTGCCATAATTTTCTCACTCCCGACAAATTCTTCACGCTTCCCCTAAATCTCAAAAATTCAGATACATAAACGGATTATTGCCCGCCAGACTCAGCCTCCATACACAAAACCAGAACGCCATGGCAAGCGCCAGCTTACACACGATCGTCTCCTTCAGTTTACCATACAGGATCCGGACCACCGGCGTACAGGCCACCAGACACGCAATGAGCTGATATCTGTACATATCTATTGCCCGCAGCCAATCCGTAGCCTTTACATTCACGCCGGGCACCACACCGAACATTCTGCCCAGATAGGTGTACAGCTCCACCGGATCCGTGATGGCAAAGCAGACCCAGGTCACAGGTATCACCGCCCACACATAAGGATGCACCAGAAAGCGCAGCCCTTTCAGCTTCTGTGCGAGCTTCGTTCCCACCCAGAACCGCTCCCATACAATAAACAGCCAGAGCAATCCGCCCCACATCAGGAAATTGATCCCGAAACCATGCCACAGAGACGTAAGAAGCCATACCGCAAACAGATTCACCACCGTCCGCAGCCTTCCCTTACGGCTCCCGCCAAGTGGAATATACACATAATCCCTGAACCAGCCGCCTAATGTCATATGCCATCTTCTGTAAAAATCCCGGATCCCCGTCGCCATATACGGCTCGTGGAAATTTTCCGGCAGATGAAAACCCAGCATACGCCCCAGTCCAACCGCCATCAGAGAATACCCCTGAAAATCCAGATAAATCTGCATGGAATAGGCAACCGCAGCCAGCCACGCGTACGGAGTGGACAAATTCTCATACCCGATGGTATGAACCTGATTCCACAGATAACCGATCCGGTCCGCCAGCAAAACTTTGTATGTCAGCCCCAAAATAAAGAGCCCCAACCCTTCCTGCACTGTATTTGCATCAAACTTTCTCTCGGATACCTCCGCCTTGAGTTCTCCGTATCTTGTGATCGGCCCGCAGAGCATCTTGGGAAACATGACCGCATACGTGGTAAGATGCGACAACCTCACCTCCCGCGGGATCTTTTTTCGATACACATCCGCCAGATATGCGATCATCGTAAACGTATAAAAACTGATCCCCGGCAGGCTCACCTGTCTCATCCGAAAATAAACCAGTGCCCCCACATTGAATGCCACACCGACTGACAGGATCAGTTTCGGCTTAATGTGTCTGCTCTTTTTTCCTCCGCCATTTTCCCCGCTTTCCTCCCCGATCGGACCGATTTTCCTCCCGAAAGCAAGTCCCAGCCAGAAGTTCACCGCTGTCAATACCAGAATCGGGATCAGACGCTCCGGCGCACCATAACCGTAAAATACCGCACTGCCGGCAAGCAGTGCGAAATTTCTGTACTTTTCGGGGAAAACCCAATACAGGAAAAAAAAGGCCGGCAGAAAATAAAGCAGGAATATCAAACTGCTGAATATCATATCTAACGCAACCTCTATTTACTATCCGAATCTATCTTTCCAAATCTATCTTTCAATCTTACGCCGTCTTTAACGGTTTACTGCCGCAAATTTCTTCTCCACGACCACTTCCGCCGCGTTTCCCTTCACGGAAACCTTCACATCATCAGCAATATTGGCCACAATAGATTTTTCCAGCTCGTCCCACGCCGCCTCAGCTTTGTCATCATTTTCCTTCGCTGCCTCAACTCCCTGTCGGTAGTTTTCCAGTGACCAGATATAGTCGTCCATTGGCATAGGAGCCCCGGGCGCCATCGACATATTCGTCATGCCCATCATGACATATTCCTGTCTGCGGCTGCCGCCCGCCCACCATTCCTCCTGAGGCGTACCGTCTCCGTTAAAATAAATACTGTCTTCGATCAACTCTCTGATTCGCCCCATGAAGCCGCCATACGCTGCGTTCTTTTTACTCTTAGATGCGTCGATCAATTCCCTCTTTTTGGCGATATCCATGTCCGTTTTCAGCGCGATATGTATCCTGCACATTCCGTCTTTCGTTCCCTCCAGCCAGAAATCCGCATCAAAATTCTCTGTGATCGCGTCTACCATTCCCACTGCTTCCTCCACCAAAAGCCGCACCCGTCTGGCACTTTTAGGATCCAGTCCCATATACTCTGAAAACCTGGCAGTCTCCGCCAATGCATTCTCTCTCCCAATGCCTTTTTCATGAATCCTGATCTTGTCTGTCTGCATATCTTATCCC
>CADBNO010000198.1 GCA_902796105.1 uncultured Lachnospiraceae bacterium
CACGTTTGAGGAAGCAGTGTTCGGCTGCAGCAAACAGATCGAGCTGACGGTGAAGGAGACCTGTAAGACCTGTAACGGCAGCGGTGCAAAGCCGGGGACGATGCCGGAAACTTGTAAGAAGTGCGGCGGTAAGGGTCAGGTTATGTATACCCAGCAGTCGTTTTTCGGTACGGTCCGTAATGTGACGACCTGTCCAGACTGTCAGGGTACCGGTAAGGTGATCAAGGAGAAATGTCCGGATTGTGGCGGAAGCGGTTATATCCCGATGAAAAAACGCTATTCTGTGGATATCCCGGCAGGCATTGACAACGGTCAGTCCGTGCGTCAGCCCGGTCTGGGTGAGCCCGGTGTGAACGGTGGCCCCAGAGGTGATGTGCTGGTGGAAGTGATCGTGGGGAGACACCCGATCTTCCAGCGTCAGAATTATGATATTTATTCTACTGTACCGGTTTCTTTTGCAGTGGCAACGCTGGGCGGAGAGATCTTTATTGATACGGTGGATGGTAAGGTGATTTATGACGTGAAAGCGGGAACTCAGACCGATACAAAGATCCGCTTGAAAGGAAAAGGTGTTCCTACCTTGAGGAACCGCGATGTGCGAGGCGATCATTACGTGACATTGGTGGTTTCTGTGCCGGATAAATTGAGTTTCGAGGCGAAGGAATTGTTGAAACAGTTCGATGCCCTGACAGGAGACAGCCTGAATGCCACCAAGAACGTCGCATCCGGTGAGGATGGCGATAACGGCAATTCGAAGGACGGCAAGAAAGGGAAAAAGAAAGGGTTCTGGAAGTAGAAATATTGAGGAAAAGTAGTTGCGCGGACGATATATTCCAACGCGGGCATTCATCACGTAAAAGCAATCTTTAACTGCTTTTCAACTGCCCATTAACAGAATATATCATCCGCGCAAGTCTGCGTTCAGCGATATTATGGTGGAAATGAAAGACGGAAATGAAAACCAAGGCGGTTGGGACAGTGGTCGGGATCGGGTGCAGTGAGGTGACGGGATGTTGTTTGGAAAAAAGGGGCAGGCGAAAAAAGGGCAGAGTAAGAAAGAGTTTGACCGGGAGAATAAACGGCCTGTGCTCAAGTGCAGCATCTGCAACGGAGAGCAGGTCGCCGGTTTTAAGGATGTGCATACGGGGAAGTTCGAGGATGTCATGCTGATCCGTAATGCGGCGGATCTGGAGGCTTTTAAGGAGATGTACGGCATTGCTGACGGGGAGCTGGCGAAGGAATATTAAAATATTACAGTGGGCAAAGAGGAAACGAACATGGCAATAGATAAGGTGAAAGAGTATTTCAAGGGCACGGAATTGGAGGGAAAGGTGATCGAACTGGCGGAGTCCAGTGCTACTGTGGAATTGGCGGCGCATGCGCTGCACACGGAGCCGGACAGGATCGCAAAGACGCTGTCTTACCTGGTGGACGATGATCCGATCCTTGTGGTGGCTTCGGGGATGTCCAGAGTAGACAATAAAAAATACAAGGCGCAGTTTGCGAAGAAGGCGAAGATGATCCCCTATGAGGAGGTCGAAGACTATATCGGCCATGCCCCCGGCGGAGTATGCCCTTTTGCGGTCAGGGAAGGGGTTAAGGTATATCTGGATGAATCCCTGAAAAAATACGATACCGTTTTCCCTGCTGCGGGCAGCAGCAACAGCGCCATTGAGATGACCATGGAGCAGCTGGAGAAATTCACCGGATATACGGCGTGGGTGGATGTGTGCAAAGAGCCGGAAGAATAAACTGCATGCAGACAAATGATATCATAAATGTATTGACATTTTTGACATCATATTATAATATAAAATCACATTTGCTAATCGCATATTAGTTCTTATAAATTATTTTTTGAGTGCATTTCAGTATTTTTCGTAAAAATTTCCTTTACAAAATTAAAATGAAAACAATTAGATTAAGAGCTTAAAAGTACACATGCGGACGCATGGGTACTTTTTGAAAGGATGGAGAAAATATGGAGAAACATTTTATTTATGATCTGGATGAGGTACTGGATCATCAGCATAAAAGCAGGGTCATGGAGCCCGCGCTGGCCTATCGGTGTGACGGATCAGGCGACAAGACCCTGGAGGATTACCTGGCGCTGCCGGAAGGGACAAGGGTGGAGCTGATCGACGGCGTGTTTTATGATATGGCGACCCCGACAGGGCTGCATCAGAGGCTTATATTTAAAATTACAAAGGCTTTGGATGATTTTATCGAAAAAAACGGCGGCAAGTGTATTCCGCTTATGGCACCTTTTGATGTGCAGCTTTTTCATGACAATAAAACCTGTGTTCAGCCGGATATCCTGGTGTTGTGTGACAGAGGGCAACTGCGCTCAAACAGTCTGGCCGGTGCGCCAGACCTTGTGGTAGAGGTGGCTTCTCCGAGCAACTGGCGAATGGATGCGCTCATCAAACGGCAAAAATACTTTGAGGCAGGGGTCCGGGAGTACTGGATCGTTTTTCCCGAGGATAAAAAGATTCTGGTGTACCGCTTTGAGGAGAGGGAAGGCCGGGACTGCCCGGAGCCTGCGGAGTATACTTTTGCCGATAAAGTACCGGTGGGGATATGGGACGGTGCGTGTCAGGTGGATTTTGCGGAAATCTATGAGACGGTGCGATTCCTGTATGAGAAAGAACAGAAGTTATCGAAGAAAGAGGGATCATAATGGGAGAAAACTACATATATGATTGGGGTGAGATCAATAAAACACAGAATGCGGATCAGGTCATGGAGCCTGCATTGGCGTATCGATATGACCAACCCGGTGACAAGACCCTGGAGGATTACCTGGCGCTGCCGGAAGGGACAAGGGTGGAGCTGATCGACGGCGTGTTTTATGACATGGCGAGTCCGACGATGATTCATCAGAGCATTGCGCTTGAAATTTGCAGTGCTTTTCGGGATCATATCAGAAAAAAGGGAGGTAAGTGTACACCGTTTATTGCGCCTGCGGATGTACAACTTTTTCATGATGATAAGACAATGGTCCAGCCGGATGTTTTTATCGTATGTGACAGAAAAAATATCACACCCACCCGGATCATAAATGCGCCGGATCTTGTGGTAGAGGTGGCTTCTCCGGGCAACTGGAGAATGGATGCGCTCATTAAACGGCAAAAATACTTTGAAGCCGGGGTGCGGGAGTACTGGATCGTTTTTCCGGAGGATAAAAAGATTCTGGTGTACTGTTTTGGGACGGGGGAAGGCCGGGATTGTCCGGTGCCTGTGGAGTACACTTTTGCCGATAAAGTACCGGTGGGGATATGGGACGGTGCGTGTCAGGTGGATCTTGCGGAGATCTATGAGGCAGTGCGGTTTCTGTATGAGAAGCAGGGGACAGATGCTGATTAAATGAAGCATGATCTGCAGACATTCGATTAGCGTTTGCGTTGGGGAAGGACGTTAAAATCACGATCAGAGTAGCAGCTTAAGCACATGTACGATCACATCCAGCAGGAACAGTCCCCCTATCACGCTGAAAAGGATCGTCCGCGTGCGGTCGCTTAGTCTGGCGTTTATTTTTTCAAAAAGCGGTTGGAGCAGATACAGGAAGATCAGGCCGCCCAGACCGAAGCGCAGGGAAGTGGACAGGGCGATGCGCGCCTGAAAGTTATACTTGTAGGCGGTATAATCCCAGGGAATATAGCCGATGGTAAACTCACACAGGTAGGAGGTTACCAGCTCGATGACGGTGGCCAGTAACGCGCTCAGCACAAAAACCACAGGCAGGAGCATCAGACGCTTCTTCCATGGTTTGCCGCGAAGCAGGGGATTGATGGCAAAGAGAAAGGCGAAAGCGCCTACGCCGTACACCGGGCAGTAGGGACCGAAAAGTACGCCGCGGTTGCTGAATCCCCAACGGTAGATAACGGTTTCCAGCGTGACTTCATAGAGCCAGCCGAATACAGCATACATCATAAAGTAGAGAAAGTAAGCCTGGATGGTTTTCAGATCGATCTTCTTAGTGGTTGTCATTTCTTTATACTCCGTTTCGCCTTGTATGTGACAGGAAGGAATCCCGACATTTCTTTTGCCAGATCCGCATTTTATGCAACACGGACTTCATGAGCATGCAGTTTCATTATAAGTGTAAATCTCCAAAATAGCAACAGCGCGATCAGCTGACACTTGCGGGGGATTCCTGATTATGGTAAAATAGTAGAGTGTAAAAAAGGGTGTCTCTGGGGTAGAGGCGAGGAAAGGAGAACAGCATATGTATAAAGGGGAGTACGAGCGTTGGCTTGCGTTTGATCTGGAGGATCCGGATCTGCTGCCGGAGCTGATGAAGGTAAAAGACAATGACGAGGAGATCAAGGACCGTTTTGCGGTATCTTTGAAATTCGGTACCGCAGGTTTGAGAGGTACGTTGGGCGCAGGTACCAACAGAATGAATATCTGGGTGGTTCGTCAGGCGACACAGGGTCTTGCTAACTGGGTTTTGACACAGGGCGGCAATCAGACCGTGGCGATCTCTTATGACAGCCGTTTGAAGAGCGATATTTTTGCGAAAGAGGCAGCGGGAGTTTTGGCTGCGAACGGGATCAAGGTGCGCATTTATGATGCACTGATGCCGGTTCCGGCACTTTCCTTTGCTACAAGATATTATAAATGCAATGCCGGTATCATGGTGACGGCGTCCCATAATCCGTCCAAGTACAATGGGTACAAGGCATACGGTCCCGACGGATGTCAGATGACTGATGATGCGGCTGCGATCGTATATGATGAGATTCAGAAGACGGATGTGCTGACCGGCGCGAAGAGGATGTCCTTTGCTGAAGGTGTGGAGAAGGGCTTGATCCGCTTTGTGGGCGATGATTGTAAAAAGGAGTTTTATGAAGCAATCGAGGCGAGACAGGTTCGTCCCGGTCTGGCGAAGACTGCCGGCTTAAAGTTAGTATATTCTCCTTTGAACGGTACAGGTCTGGTGCCTGTGACCAAGGTGCTGCACGATATGGGCATAACCGATATCACCATTGTGCCGGAGCAGGAGTATCCCAGCGGTTACTTTACCACCTGCCCTTATCCCAACCCTGAAATTTTTGAGGCGTTGAAATATGGTCTGGAGCTGGCGAAGGAGACCGGTGCTGACCTGATGTTGGCGACTGACCCCGACGCAGACCGCGTGGGTATCGCGATGAAGTGTCCGGACGGCAGCTATGAGCTGGTATCCGGCAATGAGATGGGCGTGCTGCTCCTTGACTACATCTGTGCCGGCCGTATCGAGAAAGGCACCATGCCGAAGGATCCTGTGGCAGTGATGTCTATCGTATCTACGCCGCTTGCCGATGCGGTTGCAAAACACTATGGCGTGGAACTGCGACATGTGCTGACCGGATTCAAGTGGATCGGAGATCAGATCGCGCAGCTGGAGGCAGCAGGTGAGGTGGATCGCTTTATCTTCGGGTTTGAAGAGAGTTATGGTTATCTGGCAGGACCTTATGTGCGTGACAAGGATGCGGTGATCGCGTCCATGCTGATCTGTGAGATGGCTGCTTATTACCGCAGCATTGGTTCTTCCATCAAGCAGAGACTGGAAGAGATCTATGCGGAGTACGGACGCTATCTGAACAAGGTGGATTCCTTTGAGTTCCCCGGTCTGTCCGGTATGGACAAGATGGCGGATATCATGAAGGGATTGCGTGAGAATGCGCCGAAGGATTTTGCAGGCATTGCAGTCACCAAGGTGACGGATTACAACGAGCCGGAGAAGACCGGACTGCCGAAGGCAAATGTGCTGATCTACGAGCTGGAGGATGGCTCCACCGCGATCGTGAGACCTTCCGGCACTGAGCCGAAGATCAAGACCTACTTTACCACAAAGGGTAAGGATCTGGCGGAGGCGCAGGCGAAGAAGGATAAGCTGGCAGAGGCATGTAAGCCGATCCTGTCCTAAACGGTGAGGATGCGGATGATGAAAAATAGGGTCAAGCGGCAGGGCGGAGTGTGCGTGGTATACCAACTATACGCCGTAAACTGTACGCTGTAAATTATACGGCGTAAGACTGTTTGGGTATTCAGAAATCATATGGAAAAGAAAAGGCATCACTTGGGTGGTGCCTTTTTCAATAGACATTTATTCCCGCGAGCAATGAGCCAAGGTGACATGCTTGCATGTCAATTTGGCGAATGCCGCGAGGGTCAAATACCCCGTAGCTTGCTGCGGGGCATTTGATTTAATATATAATTGACAGTATCGGAAAATGATGATAGCATATTTCTATCAATATATAAGTGCATATCCGGCGGATCGTCAAAGTTCACTTAAATTATAATAAAACAAAGATTGCAGAATGTAAGAGAATGAATCAATTGTATAGGGAAAGGAGTGTTTCTATATGGGAAAAGACTATAGTGATAGCGATGATAAGGGGAATAATCATATCCAGGGCGTTATGGATGGGGCACCTGCATATCAGGTGGAAAGCATGATGTATGTAGTGCCTGATCCGGAGATTTCGGAATCCCAAAAGCTGACAGAGCAGCTGGCAGAACCGATAACAGAGCAGGAAAACGGCATGGAGGAGGTCGGAGACAAAACTCTGGCAGATTACCTTGCGCTTCCGGAGGACAGGAGAGTCGAGATGATCGACGGGGTGTTCTATGATATGGCTGCACCTACCATCGTGCATCAGGATATTGCAGGCGATATCTTTGTAAAATTTAAAAATTTTGTGGCGAAGAACGGTGGTTCCTGCAAACCGTATATTTCGCCCATAGATGTGCAATTGGACAGAGACGACAAAACGATGGTTCAGCCGGATGTGATCGTGATGTGTAACCGGGATCAGATCACTAAAGCACGTATTGTAGGCGCACCGGATATGGTCATCGAGGTGCTGTCCCCGAGCAGCCGGTATATGGATACGGTCAGGAAACTGAAAAAGTATCGAAACGCCGGAGTCAAGGAATATTGGGTGGTGTTTCCGGAAGAACAGAAGGTGTTAGTATACAACTTTGGCGAAAACAGCGACTTAAAGAGCGGCAAGGATGTTGTTGGCAGTGTGCCGGCAGAATATACCTTCGAGGACAAGGTGCCAGTGGGCATTTGGAACAACCAATGTCAGGTGGATTTTACCGAGATTGCAAAGGAGATCAATTTAGCGTTATAATCGATATTCTCTCAACTGCCCGTTTGCTAACGTATAGTGAAAAAAATCATCATTTGTCATATCTTCAAAATAGGTATTGATGATGCGGCATACTCCACCATGACAGATTAGAAGTATATTTTTTTCGCTATATTTTTCGATGATTTCGTCCAGTAGGCCGTATACTCTATATGCGACCTGCATCATGGATTCGCCAGATGGATATTTATAGGCAAAATTTCTTTTATTTTCAAGAAAAGCCTCGTTTTTTCGATCTACTCCCTCGTAAATACCATAATTTTGTTCGATCAGTCTCTTGTCAATTTCCATAGGGATGTGGCAGATATCAGATACAATTCTGCTTGTTTCAATTGCCCTGTTAAGCGGGGAGGATATAATCATATGTATATTTTTGTTATCCACTGAATGGGCTAATGCTTTTGCTTGTTCTTTTCCTTTTTCTGTCAAATCAATATCTGTAATACCACAAACTCTATTTTGTTCATTCCATATAGTTTGACCGTGCCTTGCAACATATAGTATCATAACATTTTTCGTCCTCTTAAATCTGAAGTGTACTACTCAAATTCTAAATCATACCTTTTACCGTGAAAAAGCAGTAAGCCATGTGCTGTAAACCAATCTCCAGCAATGGCAACGGTTGGATTTTTTTCTATATGTTTTATCTTATTTGAACGGGCATAGGTAATAACGTAAAATGCACCGTTTTCATAATAGGCATTTACATTTCTTACATACGGAACCCCCTCGTTTGTTGTCGCTAAAGCAATGACATTATCCCCACCAAATCGTTCAGTCATTATTTTGTTTGTTTCTTCATTTGATTTCATAATCTTCCTTCCCAAACTTGAAGTTTTGCCTTATATCCATTAACTTCACTACGGTATCTGAAACGAATGTTTCTGCCCTCTCAGGCGTTAAATATGTATACTTTCTATGCAGGTCGCCATGCTGATCCCCGCGATAAAACCCGCAGATATACTGCCTTCGGTTTTCAAATGCATCCTTGCAGAACATGTCCATGAATTCATTATCATAGTCTACTGCATTTTCATAAATGGAAAATGCCCTGAAATTCGGGTACTGTTCAAGATATAAGAAGTCAAGATCATACCAGTCGCTTTTAGCGGTCCAAACCAGTTTATTCTTATCTGCTTTCGCTTCTTCGGGATATGCCTTTAACAACTCAAAATATATATCTCTTGTCCACTCTATATCTGTGAGTAGATGCATATAATAGCCCAGAAAGAAAGAATACTGTTTTTTACTGTATGTCTTTATAAGCTCTTCATTAAAGTATTCCGCACAGAATTTATCGATATCAAAGAAAAGCTCATCATCGGGTTTTGTTTTAAAATGTGAGATTACTTTGGACGGAGTATACTGCGACCAATTCTCATTGGGTACACCGCTGTCCGGAGCTATATTCCCCATAACAAAAGCCGTCGCATCTATATTCTCAATTTCATCCAGCAATCTGTCCGCTATGCGCAGATGTACCATCCAGGATGCCATATTTTATTCCCTCTTCCAGACAAAGCCTGACTTGTGTGGTTGGCATTGGCTGCCAACCACACGCTATATCATTACTTCTTTACAACTAACAAATACCTATGTGTAGTTCCGCGGATTTTCCCCATGTTTTCGATGATTGTATGCATTGCCAGCAATTTGTCAAAACATCTGTCAACGGAAAAATCGGGGAATTCCCACTCAATGATCCGTGCAAACCAGACAAAGGCACCCACATCATAAAATTCTATTGAACGATACGCCTCATTTGCCATGATTATTTCAAATCCTGCATCTTGAAATGTTCGTTTTTGTTCTTGCAGATAAAGATGTGGAAACGGATTAGGGGTATTGGGCAACACCATTTCTACAAGGTCTCTGTCATTGTCGCAGCCTACTTGTTGCGTGACAAAAAAAGCATCAGATTTTAATAGACGATGAATTTCAAAAGGATCAAACTCACCATGCCTATTAATGATCAAATCAAAAGAATTGTCATCAAACGGTATCTTAGACGGATCAGCACATTCCCTGAAGTCTATGCCCAGAGGAAGCAGCCTTTCTTTACAGAGTTTTACATTTGGTGTGTATCCTTCCGTCGCTGATGTCATACGATATGGGTGCTTGAGGGTCAAAAGATATTCTCCGCCGCCGGTATCATAATCTAAAATCAATTTATCCGCTTGTAAATAGCTGCGCACAATACCATCATAACTCCAAGGCAAGTCATGTTCTTCTTTGTATCGGCCTTTAATATGTGAGAAATCCCAACCTTGAATATGTGCCAGGGATTCTTCCTGTTTCCAAGTTTTTCTTAATTCTTCAATATTCATTTTCTGCTCCTTTCAAAATAGTTTTCGTGTCATTTTGAACGGTGCAGTTCTGACAACATAGGTATAGTGCCTAAAGATTAACCTCGATGCAATCTGTTGTCAGTTATAGAACTGCACCGAGTAGTTAATTCGTTTCATCATTGGATACCTCCACAAATTCCTATTGTATGAGTATTTTAGCATGCGTAAATATCGAAGTAAAGAAAAATACTGTGTTATGTGGTTGATATTCTTTTGTGTACGTATGTGTAACATGGAGTTGTATTATTTTATGGGGTACTGAGTATCCATAGAAGATTTATTTCAAGACAGGTAGGCATTAGTTTGTGCAAATTGCCAAAATCTATCTAGCCCCGATTTTCGTGTTGTAATCACCAAATAAAAATGATAATCTATTATTGTACGAGCAATCGTGCCGCGCGGGAAACCGCGCGTGGAAAGTACCCATGACAGGGTGGTAGCCTCCCGTACCAATTGATCGGCGCAAGCCGAAATACATAGGAAGGGAGGTGGCGTGTATGACAGTCTATGAAGTCACTACGATTGTGCTGGGAGTGATCGGCTTGCTGATATCGTCCGGTTCGCTGTTAATTGCGTTGCTGAACTTTCTCGATAAGAGAAATACTAAGCGAAAATAAAAATGCCTCTCCTGTCGGCAAACGGGAGAGGCGGCTCTCTGTAAGAGAGTTTTAACCACTTTCGGGAGCATCCACTTTGGAGTGGGTGCTTTCCTAACTCAAAGTATAGCACTATTTCAAAGTGGTTTCAATACTTTTTATGTAATTCATAATGAAATCTGACATTTTAACATAATATAACCTGAGATTAAAGGCGCCGAATCACATCGACGCCTTTAATCGGTTATATTCTTCCTGCATTTTCTGGAAGGTCTCCATATCGCCGCCGGTTTCATCGGGGTGATAGGCCTTGCAGAGAGATTTATAACGCTTGTCCAGCTTCTCTGCGGTGTTGCAGCCTGCGAAGAAGACGGAGGATCGCACCGGATCGGCATTCAGCTGTTCTAATTTGTCGGCCAGCCTGCTTACCTCTTCGCGCTGTTTGTCCAGTTGTCCGATCTGCGGGATCAATTGTTTGAAACGCTCCAGAGGGATGCCCTTTTTATATTTGGAGCATTCCGCTGAGATTTCACTCAGGTTGCGGTAGTAGTTGCCCCAGGTGCTGCGAAGCAGGGTATTGTCTTTGACCGCCAGAACGGCCTCCACCTGATCGCCCAGCGCATCCAGACTGGCAATGTGGCTGTTTAGATTTTCTAACGATGTGGCAGCAGCATCGCTTAGAGACCTGGCCGTTGCATCAGATTCTCCCGATCTCTGTTCCAGAGACCAGTCTGCGCGCTGCAATTCCCGTATATTTTCAGAGAGCTCCTCCCCGGTAAATTTCAGTTCCATGGCCCACTCATGCCATTCGATACCCAGTGACAAAAGCACCACCACAAAAAGTGCCATGATGCAGAGAAACATCGTGATGCCGTAGATCAGAGAAAAGGTGTCATATCTTCCCATAGCTTCAAACAGATTGAGACCGAAGGTTTTTTGATAGTCACTGCTCATGCCGATCAGGGAACCACCTACAAGGATGAGACTCAAGGCGATAGAGGCAAAAAGTGCGAATGACACAACTGTCACAATCACGGTATTGAAGACACGTAAAATAGTGTAAAACAGACAAAGGAAGGCATTCAGGCCTTTTTGACCGTTTAAACTGATGTACTGATAGTCGTTTTCGCAGACGGCAAATAATTTCAGAAAGCCGGTGTAGGTCACGTTGTAGACCGCGTCAAAGAAGGCGATGATGGTATACCAGATAGCGGATACGATCGCTGTGATCAGGCGCAGGATCAATATGAGCACAAGGATGATCAGACCCGCAAAAATAAACGCTACAATGATGCCGGCGATCACATTCATGCCGCTTTCCGGTTTTTTGACAAATTCAAAGCCCAGTGCCAGAAACCCGGTAAACGTTAACAGACCCAGGATCACGGGGAGTTTTTCCAAAGCCTTGGCGATCAGCTTGCAGCCGGTTGCCAGAAGGAGCAGAGGCAGTGCAATAAGGGAGAGAATGTTTACTTTGATGATTTTGAATCCTTTTTCCATGTCGCGCCTCCTACTCTTCAAATACAGCCAGCTCGTAACGAATGCCCTTGACCTGTTCGTTGTTTACGCCCAGATCTATGGTGAGCTTATCGCCGGTGCCAGGATCATGATAGACGGCATAGGTGTTGTCCAGATGCCAGCCTAAAAGGACGCTGCCCGTCAGCTTATCCGGTGCCCCGTAGGATCCGTCGTCTTCGTGGCAGACTGCAGAAGGTGCCATGCCGAGGGTCACACCCTGCGGGAAGACGGCGTTGTTTTTGGTCACATTGATGGCGATGACGCTGCAGTCCTTCCAATTGACAGGAGTGTCTTTTTTGTTCTGCAGGGTCAGGGTGATGCCCATGTCCGTATTGGATACTTCTATTTTTTCATAGGCACGGACCTCTTTATCATAGGTTAATCCCAGCGTATCGTACAATGCGGTGCTGTCCTCCGCCCGCAGGTCAAATATCTGCCTGTTGATCTGTACCAGTCCGGAGAATTTGTCTGCCAACAGCATTTCCGGCATGGGCTGTACGGACATCCAGTGTGCGGTGAAGGCCTGGGTGTCGGCGATCCGGATCTGCACCGCCGCAGGGGTATCCTCCCGGAGTACCACGCTGTCCACATCGGTCTTCAGCGTAAGACCTGCGTTGGAGGCCTGGCTGGAGGCCGCGCCGTATACCTGATAACTGCCCGGATGCAGGCGAACCGTCTCGGTGAAGTCCTCTTTTTCCGTCAGAGTGATGTGGTATAGCTTCTCCGTTGTGATGTTTTTCAGGATCACCTTCACCTCAAAATTGTTGCGGATGTTGTCCTCTAACATGGTGAATTCCTTGGGGAGATCCACCAAGGTGATGACGCATTCGCAGTTTCCCTCGTCCAACCGGCCTCTGTTGCTGCAGCCGGTGAGGATAGTGAAGGTGAGGGTGAGAAGGAAGAACAGAACCCGGATTCTTCGGGGGTGTTTTTTCATTGTTTCCATAATGACTCCTTTGGACGACGGGATCGGATGTGCGTTCTGGGCTCCCGATGCGGCGTCGATTGATTCCCGCGAGCAATGAGCCAAGGATGATATGCTTGCCTGTCAATTTGGCTGCCGATTTCGGCATATGCCGCGAGGTATTTGATTGTCTGTAGTAGCTGTATATCCATAGTAGTGATAGGTCTGCAGCGGTGATATTGACCTGGAAGTGTTTTCGCTGCCGACAGGAACGATATACAGTTTGATTATAAAAGGAATCGGGAAAAACAGCAAGGCATGAAATAATATTTTAAGCAATGTTTGACACAAAATTCGGGATGGGTTACTATAAAAGACAGGAAAAGAGCATTCAAATAGCTGACGAAAAAGGGGATAGAATATATGAAATGGGTCAGATTCAGGATCAAAACAATTACCGATATGGAGGATGTCATCATCAGCACGCTCTACGACATCGGACTGGAGGGGGCACAGATTGAGGACAAGATTCCGTTGACGGCGCTGGAGAAGGAGCAGATGTTTGTGGACATCCTGCCCGACGGGCCGGAGGATGACGGGGTGGCATATCTGAATTTCTTTGTGGAAAAGAAAGAGGACGGCAGCCTGACCGTGCTGGACGAGACGGTGTCGGTGGATGCCATGACGGAAAAGATCCGGACAGAGCTGGAGGAGCTGCGGGAATTCTGTGAGATCGGAGAAGGCAGCATCACGGTGGATGAGACAGAGGATCTGGACTGGATCAACAACTGGAAGCAGTATTTTCATCAGTTTTACATAGATGACATTCTTGTCATTCCTTCATGGGAGGACATCAAGCCGGAGGACGAGGCGCGCATGGTGTTACATATTGATCCGGGCACGGCGTTCGGAACGGGTATGCATGAGACCACACAGCTCTGTATCCGGCAGTTGCGCAAATATATCACGCCTGAGACGGAGCTTTTGGATGTGGGAACGGGCAGCGGGATCCTGGCGATCCTGTCATTGATGTTTGGGGCAAAGCATGCTGTGGGGACGGATCTGGATCCCTGTGCGGTGGAAGCTGTGGCGGAAAACTGTGCGGCTAACGGTATAGCCAAAGAGCAGTTTGAGATGATGATCGGAAACATCATTACAGATAAGACTGTGCAGGACAGAGTCGGATATGGAAAATATGACATTGTTGTCGCAAATATACTGGCGGATGTTCTGGTGCCGTTAACGCCGGTGATCCTGAACCATTTGAAGCCGGGCGGTGTGTATATCACCTCCGGTATCATTGATGACAAGGAACAGACAGTGGTGGAGGCTGTGAAGGCAGCAGGATTGGAAGTGCTGGAAGTTACGTATCAGGGCGAGTGGGTCTCCGTGACAGCGAGGAAGATGGCATAGGGGTGTGCAGAGCGCACGTAGTGCGCCCAAAACGGGGGAAAGAGCGGTCAACGCAGGTGACAGGAAACGCGAATAAGGAGACAGCGCTTTATGTATCAGTTTTTTGTAGACAGTTCTCAGATCGATATGGAAAATAAGACTGTGACGATCACAGGCGCGGATGTAAACCACATTAAAAATGTGCTCCGCATGAAGCCCGGCGAGGAATTGGCAGTGTCTAACGGGCAGGATGGCAGGGAGTATCGGTGTGCCATCCGGGCGTTTCGGGAAGCGGCGGACGTACAGCCGGTGTGCAGGCAGACGTCTGGTGAACGATCCGCAAACGGGCAGCCCGCAGGCCGGCAATCCGCGGATGGAGGAGCTACATGCGGATTCGGGATCGTGGACTGTGAGCTGCGGTTTGTCAAGGAGGAAGGCGTGGAGCTTCCGGTGAAGATCACACTGTTTCAGGGGCTGCCCAAGGCGGACAAGATGGAACTCATCATCCAGAAGGCGGTGGAACTGGGCGTGTACCGGGTGGTTCCGGTGGAGATGAAGCGGTGCGTGGTGAAGCTGGATGCGAAGAAGGCCAAGGCAAAGACTGCCCGCTGGCAGCAGATCGCGGAGGCGGCGGCAAAGCAGAGCAAGCGTGCTGTCATTCCGGAGATTGCAGAGCCGGTTTCTTTCAGACAGGCGTTAGAGTCAGCGGAGAAGATGCAGGTGAAGCTGCTTCCTTATGAACTGGCGGAGGGGATGGAGAAGACCCGGACGTTGCTCCGGGCCATTGCGCCCGGACAGGAGGTTGCCGTATTTATTGGCCCGGAGGGTGGATTTGACGAGGCGGAGGTACAGGCTGCCCGGGAACAGGGGATGGAACCCATCACGTTGGGCAGGCGTATTCTGCGCACGGAGACAGCGGGCATGACAGTCCTGTCATGGCTTGTCTATCTGCTGGAAGGGCGGCAGGCGGAATCGTAGGGCGGAATCGCACGATAGAATCGCACGGCAGAACAGTGCGGCAGGATCGCAAGCCGGAACCGCAAGATGGGTACAAAGGCGTACATTTTGCCTGAAATTGCATAGAATATAGATAAGAAATTGACGAAGGAGTTACGGCAATGGAAGTATATTTGGACAATTCCGCGACGACACGGGTTTTTCTGGATGTGGCGGAGTTGGTGAAGAAGCTGATGTGTGAAGACTATGGAAATCCGTCCAGTCTGCACAGAAAAGGCGTGCAGGCTGAAAATTATATCCGGGATGCAAAGCAGACCTTTGCGAAGATCCTCAAATGTAATGAGAAAGAAATATTTTTCACCTCCGGGGGAACCGAGTCGGATAATCTGGCGCTGATCGGCTGCGCGATGGCAAACAGGCGGCGCGGCATGCATCTCATCACCACGCAGATCGAGCATCCGGCCATCCTGCAGACCATGAAATTTCTGGAGGAGCAGGGGTTTCGCGTGACGTATCTGCCGGTAGATGGTTCCGGAAGGATCCGCCTGGAGGATCTGCAGAGGGCTATGACGAACGAGACTATTCTGGTGTCGATCATGCATACCAACAATGAGGTGGGATCTGTGCAGCCTGTTGCGGAAGCCGGTGCGCTGATCAAACGCATGAACCCCAACACGCTGTTTCATGTGGATGCGGTGCAGGGATTCGGCAAAGCCAGGATCTATCCGAAGAAGATGAATATCGATCTGCTTTCCGCCAGCGGTCACAAGATCCACGGCCCGAAGGGCGTGGGGCTTTTGTATGTGAGCGAGCGCGCGAAGATCAAGGCGATCAATTACGGCGGCGGACAGCAGGCGGGACTGCGTTCCGGCACGGAGAATGTGCCCGGCATCGCAGGTATGGCAAAGGCGGCAGAGACCCTCTATGACCAGTTGGATCAGGATCTGGCGCATCTCTATGCCTGCAAGCAGCATTTTATCGAGGGCGTATCGAAAATCGAGGGCGTACAGGTGAACGGGCTGCCGATGAAAGGGCAGCAGGCTGTCAACGCAATGCAGTCGGGCGCAGGAAATTGCAGCGCATGCGGCGGGAGCCGTGACGGGGACTGGCTGCTTGAGACGGCTCCCCATGTGGTGAGCGTTTCCTTTGCGGGAGTACGCAGCGAGGTGTTGCTGCACACCCTGGAGGATGTCGGGATCTATGTGTCCGCAGGCAGCGCGTGTTCGGCGCACAAACCGCAGCCTTCCGCGACCCTGAAAGCCATGGGAGTGGATCCGTCGCTTTTGACCTCTACGATCCGCTTTAGCTTTTCTGTTTTTACCACAATGGAAGAATTGGACTATACATTGCAGATTTTATATGATAAAATTCCTGTATTGCGAAGATATACCCGCAGAGCATAAAGACAAGGGTGTGCATGCTGCGCATACGGAAAACAGGATCTGCCGGGGCATCGCTGTCAGATGTTTGCAACAGGAGGAAAAAAGATGTTTACTTCATTTTTAATAAAATACGCAGAGATCGGCATCAAAGGCAGAAACCGCCATCTCTTCGAGGATGCTCTGGTGCATCAGATCAAGTACGCGCTGAAAAAATGTGAGGGGAAATTCCTTATCCACAAGACCCAGGGGCGCATTCATGTGGATGCGCAGACGGAGTTTGACTTTGACGAGGTGGTGGAGCACCTGCAGCTTGTCTTCGGTATCTCCGGCATCTGTCCTGTGGTCGGCGTGGAGGACGAAGGCTTTGAAAAACTTTGTGACACGGTTGTCGGTTATATTGCGGAGGTTTATCCGGACCGCAACAAGACCTTTAAGGTGAACGCGCGCAGGGCGCGCAAGGACTATCCGAAGGATTCCATGGAGATCAACATGGATCTGGGCGAAGTGATCCTGAATGCATATCCCGAGATGACGGTGGATGTGCACGAGCCGGATATCATGCTGAATGTGGAGATCCGTGAGAAGATTTATATTTATTCCGAGATCATCCCCGGACCGGGCGGGATGCCGGTGGGCACAGGCGGCAAAGCGATGCTGCTTTTGTCCGGCGGCATCGACTCCCCGGTGGCGGGTTATATGATAGCAAAGCGCGGCGTGAAGATCGATGCGGTGTATTTTCATGCACCGCCCTACACCAGCGACCGGGCAAAGCAGAAGGTGGTGGATCTGGCGCGGATCGTGTCCAGATACACCGGTCCCATTTATCTGCATGTGATCAATTTCACCGATATTCAGCTCTATATCCATGAGAAATGTCCGCATGAGGAGCTGACCATCATCATGCGCCGCTACATGATGCGGATTGCAGAGCATCTGGCGAAGGAGACGGAATGCCTCGGACTGATCACCGGCGAGAGCATCGGGCAGGTGGCATCCCAGACGATGAATTCCCTGATCGCCACCAACGAGGTGTGTGAGCTGCCGGTCTACAGACCGCTCATCGGCTTTGACAAGCAGGAGATCGTGGAGGTTTCCGAGAAGATCGGTACCTTTGAGACATCCATTCTGCCCTACGAGGATTGCTGTACTATTTTTGTAGCGAAGCATCCTGTGACGAAACCGAATGTGAATGTCATTCGCAGACATGAGCATAATCTGGACGAAAAAATTGACGAACTGGTGAAGACGGCGTTAGAGACAGACGAACTGATCATTGTGGAGTGATCATTGCGGGATGGATGGAATGGTTTACAGGCAGCAAAGGAATTGTGGAATAAAAAAACGTCTCAGGGAACTCCCTGAGACGTTTGAAAAATTCCTGTGATCGTATGTTTCGAATTTGATCGGCTAACCCGGATCGATCAGATCAGATAGGGCTTTAAGCTCTCCATGATCTCGTCCATGCCTTCCTCGGCGTGGATATTCAGATCGATGGGCTTGGACAGATCCAGGCTGAAGATACCCATAATAGACTTTGCGTCAATAACGTATCTGCCGGATACCAGATCAAAATCGTAATCGAACTTTGTCACATCGTTTACGAACGCTTTTACCTTATCAATAGAATTTAATGAAATCTGAACCGTTTTCATGATAGTACCTCCTTAAATTTGTCATACCTTCAAGCATCATATTACCGTTTTGGCAGATAAAAGTCAAGGCTAAAAGCATACAAAAAAGAGGACAACTTCTATGGCAACTTCCATGAAAAGCGTAGCGTTCCATAATCTGGGATGTAAAGTGAATTCCTATGAATTGGACGTCATGATGCAAATGTTACAAGAAAAGGGCTACCAAATTGTGCCATTTGATCAATGCGCGGATATTTATATTGTGAATACCTGTACGGTGACCAACATAGCGGACCGCAAGAGCAGACAGATGCTGCACCGGGCGAAACAGAAAAATCCCGATGCCATCGTGGTTGCTGTGGGATGCTATGTGCAGACGGACAAAGAGGGCGTGCAGCAGGACGACAGCATTGACCTGGCCATCGGAAACCATCGGAAAAAAGATATTGCACAGATCCTGGAGGCGTATCTGACGGAGCGGGAGTCCGGCTGCGCGGCAGGCGACCGGGCGCCGGGCGGATCCCCCGGAACACCGGCTCCGGATAAGACCCTGGACGGAACCACGATCCCGGACATCAACGATGCTTCCTGCGAATACGAGGAGATGACCTTAAAACAGACTGCAGAACACACCAGGGCTTATATCAAGATCCAGGACGGCTGTAACCAGTTTTGTACGTACTGTATCATCCCCTATGCCAGAGGCAGGGTGCGGAGCAGGCGTGAGGAGGATATTCTTGAGGAGATCAGAGGACTTGCGGCTGCGGGATACCGGGAGATCGTGCTCACCGGGATCCATATCAGTTCCTACGGCATAGATTTTGCGGGGAAAAAGGCCTACAACGGCGAGGGCTATCTCATCGATCTGGTGGAGCATATCCATGCGCATTCGGAAGGGATCGAGCGTATCCGGCTGGGATCTTTGGAGCCCCGCATCATCACGGAGGATGTGGCGAAACGTCTGGCGGCGCTTCCGAAGCTGTGCCCGCATTTTCACCTGTCCCTGCAGAGCGGCTGCGATGAGGTTTTAAAACGGATGAATAGACACTACACCACAGGGGAATACTTACAGGGAGTCCGGTATCTGCGGCAGTATTTTAAGCGCGTTGCGATCACCACGGATGTGATCGTGGGCTTTCCCGGGGAGACCGAAGAAGAATTTGCACAGACCAGGGAGTTTCTGGAACGGGTCGGCTTTTACGAGATGCATATTTTCAAATACTCCAGGCGGGAGGGAACGGCGGCGGACCGGATGCCCGGACAGCTCACAGATGCGGAGAAGTCCGCACGCAGCGATGTCCTGTTTGAACTGGAGAGAGAGCAATCCAGGGCGTTCCGCAGCGATTACATAGGAAAATGGGCAGAGGTTCTGTGGGAGGATACACGGGAGATCGACAGGCAGACCTATATGATCGGACATACGGCGGATTATGTCAGGATCGCTCTGCCGGTGTGGGACGATTCTCTTGCCAACACTATGACGCGGGTGTATGTGCGCGGATTTCTTGAGGATGATCTTCTGCTGGCAAAGCCCGACAGGACGTAGCAGTCAGCGGGACAGAAGGTCTGCGGCGAAGGTGCCGGACACAAAAGCCTGACGATTAGTGATTGAAATTTGGCAGGAAATGCGTTATCATTAAAAAATAGGGTAATAGCGGATAAATTTTACAGTATTGCTAACGGAGAAGGAAGAACATATGGAAAACTTAGAGAACACACAATTTTTTCGGGTAGATTCCGAGCCGGAAACAGGGGTTAAGGTGGTGCTTGCCACAGTATACGAGGCGTTGACGGAGAAGGGCTATAATCCGGTGAACCAGATTGTCGGTTATATCATGAGCGGCGATCCGACTTATATCACCAGCCACAGAGGTGCCAGAAGTCTGATCATGAAGGTGGAGCGCGATGAACTGGTGGAGGAGCTCCTGACAGAGTACATCAAGAACAGTGATTGGAAATAGGAGGGGATTCCATGCGGATCATGGGGCTTGACTTCGGTTCCAAAACGGTGGGAGTGGCGATCAGCGATCCGCTGCTTCTTACGGCGCAGGGCGTGGAGATCATACGGCGCAAAGAGGAGAATAAGCTGAGGCAGACACTGGCCCGGATCGAAGAACTGATCGTGGCATATGAGGTGAAGGAGCTGGTGCTGGGGCTTCCGAAGCATATGAACGGTACCGAGGGTGTGCGTGTGGAGCTCACGATGGAGTTTAAGGAGAAACTGGAGCGCCGGACAGGACTTCCTGTGACCATGTGGGACGAGCGCCTGACTACAGTGGCGGCAGACCGTACGATGATAGAGGCAGGCATTCGCAGGGAGCATCGCAAGGAGTACGTGGACATGCTGGCTGCAACTTTTATTTTGCAGGGATATTTGGATAAGAGGAACAACGAAATTGGGAAACAAACTGGAGAAGATAACATTTAATGCAGGGGGAGAAGACCCCGTAGATTTCTATGTGCTGGAGCAGACAAGGATCGGAGGGCACAACTATATCCTGGTGACGGATTTCGAGGAGGGCGACGGTGAAGCGTTGATCTTAAAGGATCTGTCTGAGGACGGCGAGGCTGAGAGCCGTTTTGTGATCGTGTCTGACGATCAGGAGCTGAATGCGGTTTCCGGCGTTTTTGCTGACATGTTGGATGACGTGGAATTTGTACAGGACGAGGAAGATGAATAAGCCTGTGGGAGGCTTCAAAATAAAGGATCAAACATAAAACGATCAAGTAAGTATTAAAGTGTATGGAGGAATTTTAGTGAAAAAAAGAAAAGAGAATAATGGCGGTTCCAGGCTGAGGATCATACCCCTCGGCGGCTTGGAGCAGATTGGTATGAATATTACTGCCTTTGAATATGAAGACAGTATTATTGTGGTAGACTGCGGTCTTTCGTTTCCAGCGGACGACATGCTGGGGATCGACCTGGTCATTCCGGATGTAACCTATCTGAAGAACAATATCGACAAAGTAAAAGGGTTCGTGATCACCCACGGACACGAGGATCATATCGGCGCGCTGCCCTACATCCTCAAAGAGGTGAATGTGCCTGTGTATGCAACGAGGCTTACCATGGGCATTATTGAACACAAGCTGACTGAACACGGGCTGACCAGCACCACCAAGCGGAAAGTGGTAAAATTCGGCCAATCCATCAATCTGGGGCAGTTCCGCGTAGAATTTATCCGCACTAACCACAGTATCGTGGATGCGGCTGCACTGGCGATCTATTCCCCGGCGGGGATCGTGGTGCATACCGGAGACTTCAAGGTGGATTATACGCCGGTGTATGGCGACGCCATCGACCTGCAGCGATTTGCGGAGCTGGGCAAAAAAGGCGTTCTTGCGCTGCTGTGCGATTCCACCAATGCGGAGAGACCGGGCTTTACCCCGTCCGAGAAGACGGTTGGCAAAGCATTTGACACCCTCTTTAATGAGCATAAA
>CADBNO010000199.1 GCA_902796105.1 uncultured Lachnospiraceae bacterium
CGGGCTGATATCCCTGTGAATAATGCCACGTCGATGAATTTGATCAAGTGCAGTTAAAAGAGTCGGAAGTCCTCGAATAATTTCTTCTACTGTAACCGGGTTTTCTTCTGCTTTTGTTCTTCTTGCCAAGGATGTGCCTTTTATCAGACGCATCACAAGATATTCCTTCCCATTATCCGCAAAATAATCATATATATGAGCAATGTATGGAACATGTTCTAATGTTCGAAGCACATGTGCTTCATGTTGTAGAGATGTCGTTGAAACCTTAATTGCCACATATCTATTTACCAAATGGTCAACCGCCCGATACGTCTCTGCAAATCCGCCTCGACCAATCAACTCTAATAGCTCATAGCGCTCTTTTAACACAGTTAACACTCCTCATATCATTTCTTATGTATGCTTTTCAGTCAATGATATCGTTCTGAAACCTCGACAAATGCTCATATGGCAGGATCAAACGCCCCTTATAAAATCCGCACCCGTCATTTACAAGCTGATTATTTACAGCTCCAAACATATTTACATCCACTTTCGCCAAATCTATTTTTTGCAAAAGCATACCTCTTTCGTATGCCTCATCAAAATAGATATTTTCACCTTGCGGAATTTCATCTCTTCGGGCATGTTCCTCTTTTTGGCGTTCTTCATATCCGGAATGATTTGCAAGGCCAATCTCTGCATAGTCATCCATTTCCTTCGTCCGAAGTTGGACTTCCACATGGCATCTGGACAGATTATCATAAAAAGAAATATGTAATGACCGATACCCATATGGGCTCGGATTCATCACATAATCTCTATAATATGGTTGTACTGCCTCTTCCATCCTGTCTGAAATCTGCCATCCTTGCTTTCCGCTGTCTTCCGCACTGAATCCTCGCTCTTCAAGGAATCCCGGCAAAATATTTGCAATCTCATATAGAAAATATATTTCCTCTTCTGTCCGATTTTGTCCGTCTTTTACATGGCATTGGGGAAGGGATATCACGATCCGGTATGCAATCAGATCCCTCACTCTCCCAATCCTGTTTTTGATTTCAATCTCCGTCGGATAACAATGCCTTTCCTGATAATACTCATAGATATAATCCACAATGTTTCCGTTTATCTTTTCCTCCAGCCTGATCAGTGACTTTATCCTGCCCTTAAAAGTAAATGCAAGAAACGGATATTCTTTTGCCATATATTTGTAAAACTCTCTGATCCGCTGAGACTGCGACGTCAAAAAGTCATTGTGTTCTAACAATTCAATTTCCTGTAACAGAAGATTACTATGAACAAGATCCACTCCGTTATGGCTGTTGATCGCGGAATTTCTCATATCCTCACAATAACTGTGCAGAATCTTGAGAACCGTATTCCCTTGATACAGGTAGTCATTTAATGTAATCATTTTACCCTCTTTCAATGCTTTTTTATTTCTATGATAGCACAAATTGGGACATGATATCATTGAATTCTTTGATTTCCCGTGCGTCATCCGTAATAATCTCTACATAGACATCCTCCAGCGGGTTGATATGGAATACTCCCATGATTGATTTCGCATCACAAACAACACTGCCCTTGATTATATTGATATCGCTTTTAAACATCGTGACTTTTTTTCCAAACTCACATATATCATTAAGGCTTTCAAGTCGAATTTTAAGTCTTTTCTCTAACATTTCCCCTCACCAGTTCCCTTCAAACTCAATATCCTGCGCTACGGTCAACCACATGTAATAATTCTTTTCCATGTGAATAGCGATATAAATTGTCTATACATAATGCAACTACTCTTTTCCGGTTAAATTCATCCTCTAATTTCCCTGCTACATGAGGTGTTATGATCACATTTTCCATGTCCCATAGTCTTGAATCCTGCAGCGGCTCATTTTCAAAAACATCCAGCCCCGCGCCGCCTATAGCTCCTTTTTGTAACGCATTGATCAATGCTGCTGTGTCAATCGTGCTCCCCCGGCCAACATTTATAATGATCGCCCCCTCTTTCATCTGTTTCATCTGGCTTTCCCCAATGATATGGTAAGTTCCTTTTCCGCCCGGTAAAGCCATTGCAATAATATCTGCCCTGCCAAGAACATGATCCATACTCCCTACAGTATATTGTTCGTCAAAATATTCCTGTTTCTTCTTTGCAGTCCGGCTGATCCCGATCACATATGCTCCCATGGCTTTCATCCGCATCGCATATTGACTGCCGATATCTCCTGTCCCCATAACCAACACATTACTTCCATAGAGAACGTTTTTCCGCCCAAGCAACTGCCAGATGTGAGCTTTCTGCTGCTCAATATATCTGTTCAGGGAGCAGGATAGCGCAAGTGTGAGTGCCATCATATGTTCTGCAACAGCAATGCCATATGCCCCGGATGCATTTGTCAATATGGTTTTCTCTTGCAAAACTCCCGACTGAAGATATGGCTCCACGCCAGCCCACGCCAACTGCAGCCATTCAAGAGAATCCGCGCTTTCTAATAAAGACGGCGAGATCATACCAATGATCGCACTGGCTGATTTCATATCCCGAGCATCAACCGAAGAATCCTTCCTATAAACCAGTTGGTAATTCTCATTACCATCTCTCACGGCATTTTGCATCTGAATTTTTTCATCCATCCCGACAGGAAGCGTCACCAATATATTTTTCACCAGAACAACTCCTTTATGATCACACATAGTAATTTTGATGTCCCTTGAGCGCCAAAACGCCCTGAATCAATCATAATGTCACGATTTGTATAAATGTCGTTTCCTTTGCCATATTTTAATCGATACATTTCCCTTGCATGATCCACATCTTTTTGCATTTTTCTGGCTTCCTTCTCATCCATTCCCAATATTTCCACACAATTTCGGATGCGCCTCTCTGCAGATGCATAAATATATATATTCAGGACACGATCCATGTCACTTAAAATGCTATCACTACAGCGACCTACAATGATACAGGATTCCTTTGCAGCAATATCCCGTATAATATTGGACTGCACCTGAAAAATTTCCTCCTGCATACTGGTAAGCCCCATACCCAAAGGATACTTTCTCTCCGTAAAGAAACCGCCGGAGCGCTCCTCTTCCCTGCTGATTTCCGGAACAGGCAGTCCCATTCTACCGGCGGTTGCCTCTACAATATCCCGGTCATAAAATTCGATTCCAAGTTCCCCTGCCATGTTCTGTGCGATCGTCCTTCCCAGAGATCCAAATTGTCTGGAAATTGTAATTACATATTTATCCATGCCTTATACCCTCTGTGCAGATGCAGCCATTTTTCCTCTTCTTTTCTGCATACCCCGAATCGTTAGCGAAAGCGTAAAATTGATCACAAAATAGATTATTGCCGCAGTTCCGAACAATACAAAGACATCCGAAACATTGATGGCGTTTGTTCCGTTATACCGATTCGCCGCCGACAAAATCTGCTTTGTCCTAGCCATTAGTTCGATCACTGCTACATTGGCAAGAAAAGAACTATCCTTGATCGTTGTGATAACCTGGCTCAGCAAAGTGGGAATGATCGCCTTGAACGCCTGTGGCAACACAATGTACCACATCACCTGCACCATATGAAATCCTTGTGAAACACCTGCTTCAATCTGCCCGCGTGCCACAGAGTTTAAACCTCCACGCACAATTTCCGCAATTACTCCTGATGTGTAAAGTATTAATGCAACAGCCGCCTTAAAAAGCAGTTTATTATTGACAGACGACAATCCGAACATTGGTCTGTCAACAAATTTAGGTGACGGGCAAAATACCAGACATATGAAAATCCAAAACAATAAGGGCGTATTTCGGAATAATTCAATATAAATACTTGCCAGCCATCTGAAAATCCTTATACGCGGTGTCGTACAGTAATTCCGCAACAATGCCAGAACAGCTCCAAAAATAATACTTAAGAATACAGAGACCACTGAAATGATCAGCGTAAAAGCTGTACCCTTCATAATAAAACTAATGATAGCCGGATTTTTCAGCATGGAAAGACTATTTTCCAAAGTATCCATTTCTACGCCTCCTTTGCTGTGTCTGTCTTTCTGTCACGTTGTTTCAACGAAGTTTCCCACATTGTTGCCAATGTTGACAACGGAAAACACAGAAGGAAAAAAATTGTGCCACAGACTATATATGCCGGGGCATAGGAACCGCCCGTGTTCTCCCCTGTCACAAAACTGTAGGTCAAAGATAACAAATCTGCCCCGCCTACAATATAAAGGCAGGATGTATTCTTGATCATATTCACAATTGTATTCACCATCGGCGGTAAAATAACTTTGATGCTCTGGGGCAGGATGATATAATACATCCGCCCCAGATAACCAAATCCCTGTGACTGTGCAGCCTCAAACTGACCTTTGGGAACTGATTCTATTCCTGCCCGTATCACTTCTGCCATGTATGCCCCTGTATAGATTCCCAGTGCCAGAAACCCTGTTACGATAATACCAAGACTATGTCCTGAAAAAGCCAGTGCATAATACAGAAAACACATCTGCAACAATACCGGTGTATTCTGGATTATCTCAACATATATTCTGCTGATCATTACGAGCAATTTTTTCCCGCTTGTTGCCATTAAACCGAAAATAATGCCAAGCAACAATGCGATTACCAATGCTACACCTGCCGTCTTTAGTGTATTAGAAAGTCCAAGCAGAAAAGTTGCCCTGTAAGTCCATATTTTATTCCAAGCCCTTGAAGAAAAGATACCGGACATAATCTACCTCCAGTTTGTTCTATCCAACCCGGACTGTTAATCCAGACCATTCTCTGCAATCAGTGCATTCATTGTACCATCAGAAAGATAAGTAGTAACAAGTGTTTCCGCAACATCTGACAAACCGGAACCCTTAGTTGTTGCAATTCCATACTCCTGCGGCGCAAACTCAGCATTGATATAAGAGCGTCCCTCCGTACGATAAATCGCTAAAATAGATTTATCAACACAGAATGCATCTACCTCTCCTGCGCTGAGGGCGGTGGAAATTGTGGGATAATCATCATACTGCTGAAATCGGATTCCCTCCGTCCATGTTGCCGGATCAAAGCTGTCTGCGTCAAAGTTATCTCCACTGATCAGACCAGCCTCAATCATTGCCTTCACCAATGATTTCGCTGAAGTGGATCCGGAAGATACACCTACTGTTGCATTCACCAATCCATTCAGATCCGTGATTCCCTTACTATCCTCCACCAAAACAGATACATAGTCCGTGTAATAGGGCGTCGTGAAATCCCAACTCTGCTTTCTCTCATCGGTGATGGTAAATGTCGCGAGTACACAATCAATATCACCTGAATCCAATAGTTCTGTACGTGTCGCGGCAGTAACGGCTGTATACTCCACGTCTACGCCTAACTGCTCCGCAAGAGCTCCGGCAAGTGAAATCTCCAATCCTGAGTACTCACCTGTCAGCGGGTCTTCATACCCAAATCCCAGAACAGCATTCTTGACTCCGACACGAAGCACGCCTCTGTCTATGATTGCCTGAACATCAGCAGCACTGGTATCAATGGCAATACTGCCGGTTGTCGCTTCTGTCGCAGGTTCCGATGAACTTTCTGCGGATGTCGTGGCAATCTGCGATTCAGATGCAGATTGTTGTGATGTCTGTGTTGTAGATCCTGAGTCTCCACAACCCGCAAGCGCTACAATACCTAATGCCATAATTACTCCTAACAATTTTTTCTTCATAATGTCTCCTCCTGTTAAATTAATTTTTTATCTGTATCTGTCTATCAACCCCTGCAGTGATTGTAGGCAGTTACATTCTTTTAGCGAATGATCTTACCCAAAAACTGTTTTACTCTCTCATGCTCCGGCTCTGTAAAGAAATGCTCCGGAGTCCCGGTTTCCAATATCTCTCCGTCCGCCATAAAAACCACACGGTCTGCCACTTGCCTTGCAAACCCCATCTCATGGGTAACTACCACCATGGTAATATTTTCCTCCGCAAGCTTGATCATGACATCAAGCACTTCCTGTATGGTTTCCGGATCCAATGCAGACGTTGGCTCGTCAAACAAAATAATCTTTGACTGGGCACACAATGCGCGTGCGATGGCAATTCTCTGCTGCTGACCTCCGGAAAGCGTTGTCGGATAAACATGTGCTTTGTCTGTCAATCCCACTACATCCAGATAGTGATATGCCAACTCTTCCGCCTCTTTTTTAGATTTGTGGTGCAGCTTGGTCGGTGCCAGCGTGAGATTTTTTAATACGGTCATGTGTGGATAAAGATTAAAGGATTGAAACACCATCGAAGTTGTCTCCCTCACTAACTTTACCTTGTTTCGGGATGTCAGTTCTCTGCCGTCAATATAGACATGCCCGCTGGTTGGCTCCTCCAGAAAATTCATGCATCGGACAGTTGTAGATTTTCCGGAGCCTGATGGTCCTATGATCACCAGTTTTTCTCCTTCTGCCACCTCCAGATTCACGTTTTTTAATACGTGCAAATCTCCAAAGTACTTATTTACATTTTCCAGTTTGATCATATGCCCCTCCCCCAGTAATATAAACTGTTCAATCTCCGCACGATCTCATTGCTGTCATGATGTGCATACATAACATCGTGACGACTGTGGTCATCACTCACCGTCACAATCTTTTTTATTCCGCTGAGTTCTTTTAAATAATCTATCATGTTCTCCACCGATGCATTTTTGTTGTATATTTTTAAGTACGAAAATCCCGGATAATCATCGGACGGATAACTCAAAATTTTAAATTGTTCCGTGACTCCTGCTGTATCCATTTCTTCCAAAAGCATCTTCACTTTCTTCGTCCTGTCAATCATCATAAAATACACAACCGCATGATTCTTAGGTCTGGGCTTATTTAAATAATTTCGATAGGGTGATCTATGCAGAGTATCATATATTTTTTTCTCCGCATCATTTTCTAATTTGTCGTAATATATAAGCAGCACATCCTCCAGAATTACTGTGCTGAACAGATGGAAACCTCTGCATCGAATATACTCCTCGATTTCGTTTGCCCGATCTGCTGAGATCACATAGACTTTGGGATAACTGTTTTCGTTTATGTCATATAAAATTGCCCCGTCCATCGCAATGATCGGAAGCTTTGGACGGATATCTGACATTGCTTCTAAATACGTCGCCGGTGTACGCAATGTCATGATTGTCAAATGCATCCCATCCTCCAACAGACTGCTCAGCGAGAATCTACTGTAAGGTGTCAGCTTTTCTTCCGTATTACGCAATGCATTATCCATATCAGCTACAAACAATACATCCGTTTGAACCCGACCGTAAAAATGAAATAAATTGATCACCAGTCCAAGCACTATGCCTATTAAAGTATCCATGCTCCGATCAAGCACAAAACGCAATGGATCAGCGTCATCAAGGTGATTTACGACTATGCTCAGATAGACAACACACGAAAAATAGGATGCATTCTTTTTCCGAAACAGCAATGTTGTATAAATAATCGGGATGATCAATCCTGCTATGATAAGATAATGCAATATCCCGTTTCCCAGATCGACCACATACATTTTAAACAGGATAAAAATCAGTCCGTATATAGCCCCTATCAAGGTGCCGAACACCCGCTGGAGTGCATTCCTGACGGTGTCCTTTGTATGTGACTGAATACACCATAATACTGCCAATGCCGAATAAAAAGGGGTTCCATGCTTTCCTCTCACCAGAAATATCACAAAGCACAGGAATACGCCGATTGCTGATTTTATAATGCGCATACCAATGCGTGGCAGGTTTGCTTTTTTTTCGTTCATCGTAATCTCTTTCCGCCCCTTTAGATCACTTCCACATCCGTTATAAGCTTGATCACAGCGGTGTACTGATATGCGAGTGTCTCATTATGCACAAACGCGACAATTCCATCTTCCGGTGCTTTGATTTCCTGCTTTACTTCACCCGTATACGGTGCAATGATCCGTGCCATGATCTCACCTTTTTGCACCCTCTGGCCGGCTTTGCTCTCTCCCATGAAAAACCCTGCACATTCTGTGCGGACATTCAGCATATCCTTTGATTCGACTACACGGGAAATATAACCCTCATAGCCCTGATAATCGATGATACCCTGTTTGGACATAAAATTCAGGATAGCACGCACCGCTTCTTCAGCACTGCTTTTATCAATTGCTCCGGTACTTGTCGTATAAAGGGAAAATGCGTGTGTGTTCCAAAGCTGCCAGTTATAATTCAGTGTTGTGGTGTCAAAAGGTCTGGGATTGTGTAACACCACATATGGCAATCCAAATTTTTTAGCCAGCTCCACATCCTCCCTTCCCGTCTTCATCATACGCACCTGCGGCACAAAATTTCCCGGCATGTAAAACGATGCAAACTGGATTCCGTATTCATAATCCTTTATTTTTTCAAATACGCCTCCGGCGATCCGCTGCGTTGTTTCGCCAAGATCGTATCCCGGAAACATTCTGTTGATATCTGTGTTATCTATTGTCCAAAACCTCTTCTTTGCGTTCATGGAATAGGGATTCACACAGGGGACCACTTCAACCTGTTTTCCCGGTATGAGTCTTCCTTTCTCTTCCAGGACCTTTAGTTTCTGGATCAGGCGGGAGCACACATAAATCTGCTGATACTCATTACCGCGCATACTGCCCACAACACACAGGCTTTTATCACCCTCTCCAAACTGAAAAGAAGAAATCCGAAAATCATCCCTGTATAATGCATGAATCTGATACAGTGTCTCCTGTCTCATCTCTTACACACCTCGCTTTTCAAGATACGTCCCATCAGGGAACCCTCATCTACAATCGGATATTCCCTGGTAGTGAAAAGCCATCCGCCTTCCGGCGCCTCAATTCTGGCAAGGAGCCTTCCATTCAAGGCATCTACAATACTCCCTATTCTTTCCCCTTTGGTCACGATGCTTCCGGTTTCTTTTTCCTTCAGATAAACGCCCGAAACCGGAGCATTCAGATAGCAGACATCTGTCCCTTGCTGGTCAAAGGCTATCACAGGCTTTCTTACCGTAGGTACCTCTCCATCCCATATCCCCATCTGCGCCATCATGGACAAGATCCCATCCGTCATCTGGTCACCGTATGCTCTGGTAATACGCATGCCGACTCCCATTTCCACAACCAAAGTATTCACTCCGATGTTGTTCAGACTATAGGCAAACGTAGATTCCAAGACCGTGCTGTTCCCATGTACCCAGATCAGATCCATATTTGCTTTTTCCGCGATGGGTACCAGAACGTCTTTATGGATTTCATTGATCCGGATCTGCGGCACTTCCGTCAAAAAAATGTTACTTGCATGGATATCCACACACAGATCCGCACCGAAACAGTCCTCCATAATCTGAGAAGCAAGGTATTCATTCATGTCTCCCTCTAAATTGCCCGGGAAAATCCTGTTCATATCCAGGTCAAATGCGGGAATCCCCCGTGTGATGGAATCAATACCAATCGGATTCATCGCCGGGTAGATATCCACAATGCCCTTTAACGCTTCCGGTGTTTCCTGAATTCTCCGGGCCAGCGCATAACATACATATTGCCCTTCCAGCTCATCCCCATGAATCCCCGTCACCACGCAGATCCGCTTCTCATTTCCGTCTGATTTAGCCGGCATCAGCCTGTGCTTGTAGATCACAAATTTCTCGTCTATCGGAAATTCTGCTGCCGCAACCATTTTAATCTGTTCTGTTATCCTGTTCTCCAATTTCAATTACCTCCGCATGAACCGTCTGTGTCTGGGCTGCTTTTCCTCCACAGCCGGTGAATATCCCCTGATTTAACAGACAATCCTTATAATCCCTGCCCTTTGCGATACAGATATAATCCGCTCCCACAAGATGGCCATTTGTGGGATCAAAACCGATCCACCCTTCTTCCGTCAGCACCTCCACCCAAGCGTGGGAGAATCCCTCTCCTATCATCATTCCGGTAATATATCTGCACGGGATCTGTGCCATACGCAGAAGCGAAAGAAAGATATGC
>CADBNO010000200.1 GCA_902796105.1 uncultured Lachnospiraceae bacterium
CCTGACGACCTGAAAAAATATATCAGATCATGGTTCAACATAGGCATTGTAACATATTATATCCGGAAAACGCAACGGATTCTTTGCATAATAGTTGAAAAAGACGGATTTTCGTGATAAAATCTAATAAGATTATGGGATAGTCTGCCTTTTTGCGCTCAAAAATACGGAGAGGAGGGAAAAACATGCCGAAAGAGCGTGCTGTGACAAAGCGCTTAAAATATAGTTTTGTAATGGCTGCTATCGTGCTGTTGATCTCGGCCTCCTCAATGGTGATGGTGACGTTTGCCTGGTATATTTATCAGACCGGGGCACGCACTTCGGACATTCATATGGCGGTGGGGACAGGCAGCTCACTGCAGATCAGCAACACATACAATGGTGAGTACGGGACAGCTACGGTGATGGATGAGTTTCAGGGACGGCTTAACCCGGTTTCCACCAATCGTATCACCGGTGGCTTTCAGAAGGTGTACGGTTTTTCGGATGGCTCGGAGAATCAGCCGAGGCTGGTGGCAAGTCTGTTCGGAGCCGGCGAGAAGAACGATTATTATGAGACGACGCTTTTCCTGCGGGTGAGCGGGGAGAAACAGAAGGTTTATCTGGCAGACATCGGTTTCGAGGATGATGATCTGCTGAATCCGATCTCCACGGCGATCCGTGTGGGGTTTGTGGCGCATGAACCGGGACAGGACCAGCCGGTGAGCGGGGAGTACATTTTTGCGATCAATACCGCGGACAATCCGGAAGCGGAATACAATACGGCTACCGGGCAGGAAGGATACGTGTTAGATTGTACCAGAACAGACGGAACCACGGTTCCAATGACAAATCTGTACACCAAAGCGAATTTCTGCGATTACAACAAGGAAAACGGTACGGTGAAGCTGAACGACAGTTCTCTGGCCTTGTTCTCTCTGGATGGAGGCAGTTCCGGAGACTATGGCACACCCGTGCAGGTGGATATCTATATCTGGCTGGAGGGATGCGATAAGGATTGCACGAACAACCTTTGCGAGAAAACATTAAAAAAGATCGCACTTTCCTTTGCGTGCAGTCCGGATGATCCAAAGTAAGGCGGAGGTGGCAGAATGAAGAGCAAAACGGCAAAAAAAGCTTTTACGATCTGGTTTACAGCTGCCTGGCTCCTGCTGCTTCTGACTGTGGCAGGTGGCGTTACTTACGCGTGGTTTAATTTTCAGCCGTATACCAATGTGGAGCCGATGAGCAGTGTGGTCAGCGGCGGCGAAGTGGCGCTGTTGATCGCGGCTGATCCCGCGGCGGAGTTTGGCATGGAGTGCCGGCTGCCGGCTGCAAGCGGTGGATTGAATCCTCTGTCCACGGCGGATCTGGAGACTTTTTACGCGGCGGTGAGTCAGAACAGACAGGGGATCACGAATGTTTACAAGAACGCAGGGGATCAGGTGGAGACGGATACGATCCATGGTGTGTTTTATTTAAAGAGTCTGGATGACAACTGTGATGTCTATTTTTACCAGCCCAATATGAGCTTCGGCGACGATATGCAGATGCTGGCAGCCATGCGGCTGGGGTTAAGGTTGACGAAGGGGGAGCAGGTTCAGACCTGGATCTTTGACCTGAATACGATGGGCAATACCGCAGGGGCGGCCACGCAGCGGACAACGACGCAGGAAAACGTGGTGGTCGCAGGGACAGACGGTGCGGGAAGCCCTGCTTATGAAGGGGATCCGGCGCTGTCCATGGCAGATTTTTTTGCCGTGCCGGCAGCCGGCAGAAGGGACAGACCTGCGGCGGGCAGGAGAGCACTGTGTAGGATCAATGCGGACGAGGTGGTAACTGTGGAGTACTGGCTGTATCTGGAAGGCTGCGATGACAACTGCATCAACACGGTGCAGGGCAGAGAAGCGGGACTTCAGCTGTCCTTTGCCGGAGTGGAGGCGCACATCACCGATGGGGAAAACGAGTAGCCAAAGCTGATGCGGTGCAGCCGGACGGCAAAGGTGTCTGACGACAGCAGGAAGGATACAGTAGGAAGGATGACAGACTGAGGAAAGGAGGAAACCGGGATGGCTCGGGGAAAGCATATTTGGAAAACTGCATATCTGGCTGTGACTTCCGCAGTAGTGGCCATGTCCTTTGTGGCGGCAACGTACGCCTGGTTTTCTTCTAACAGTATCGTGCAGACGGATTATGTCACCGGCAGGGCGGATACAGACACGGTGGAGCTGCAGGTGAGTTCTTCGGGAGGCGGTTCCTTTGAGGCACAGGAGCGGGCGCCGATCTCTCAGGTGAACAGCACCAGCGCCGAGCAGCTTTTGCCGGTATCTACCGCCGATCTGGACAGTTTTGTGTTTAGCACAGGAACGGTGGACAATGCGGCAGTCAGTTTTGTCAAAGTGGAGAATGAGCGATATTATTATCACGGCCGGGTTTATCTGCGGGCTGTGGCTGAGGGCCATTCGGAAAATGCAAAGCTGCGGATATATCTGGATAATGCGGAGGAGAGCGGAGGAGCGCTGTTCCAGAACCGAAAAGGATATATGGCGAATGCAGCCAGGCTTGGACTTAAATTTGACGGCGGAAACCGGCATATCCTTAGGGTGAGCGAAGAGTCCAACCCGGATGCCAATCGTGCATTCAATACGGTGTTGAATGGTTCCAAGCTGGGGGATGATCAGGTGATAGACAGCTCGGGCGACAGTCTTCGGGCGGTGGGTGACCCTTCGGAATCACTGGCGGCATATACTGTGGGGGCAGAGGGCTTGACAGATAATTCGGTGAAACCTTTGTTTACCATGAACCTTAATCAGATTTATGAGGTGGATATTTATTTTTACATGGAGGGCTGCGATCCGGATTGCTCGGATGTGACCCAGCTGGATGCGTTGGATTTTCATTTATCCTTCTACGGGATTCTCACAGAGGAGGCTGAATGATGGAACAGAAAGAGACAAAACAACGTTTATATCTTTCTATCCTGCTTTTCTTTGTCGCGCTGGTCAGTGTGTCAGCCGCGTCAGTGGCATGGTTTACGATCGCGGATTTCACGCGGGTACATAGTATGAGCATGGAGATCACCACAGGGATCAATCTGCGGTTTGATCTGGATGCGCATGATACCTTTGACGAGTATGTGAAAACACTGAAATTTACGGATATTGCGGAGCGGGTACGGCGGGATAAAGGGTACGATATGCGCACAGTGCCATTAGAGCCGGTGACGACGGAAGATTTTGAACAGTTTACATTTGAACACGGAGATGTCGTGGAGAATGACAGCGGTGCTTATCAGGAATTTGTCCTGCACTTTATGGCGACGGAAGATATGCTGGTGCACCTGACCAGTGCAGATACGGACGGCGCGAAGGACGGCACACGGGTGACCTCGGATAATCCGGCTCTGCCGCAGGCGATGCGTATTGCTTTCACGGTGGGGGATATGACCTATGTCTATGCGCCCGGAATGGGAGATGTGGCTGCGGAACGGGAGAATGCGGTGTGGTTTGGACTTCCGGCTTCGGCGGATATGGTGTTGAATGATAATAATGCCATGTTCTGGCTGAAAAAAGATGAGGATAAGCCCGTCAAGGTGCAGATCTGGCTGGAGGGCACAGATCCTGTGTGCACGGATGAATTGCGAAATGCGGATTACAGTATTATGCTCCGGTTTATCGGAACGGATGAGAACAACAATCCTTTGGCGAGTGAAAGAAATCCGTAATGGAGATCCGTAATAGAGATCCGTAATAGAGACCCGGAATAGAGAACCGGAATACAGACCCGGAATAGAAACGATTAGGAGACTGACAGGATGGAAACAGTGAAGAAAGTGATCGGCGTTATACTTAGTGTCTTGTTGTGGGGAATTATTTTGCTGACGGCATTGTTCACCTTTACGACTCTGGCCACACGGGACAGCAACAGTGTGGCCAGGCTGGCCGGTTATACGCCTCTGATGGTGCAGACAGAGTCCATGTCGCCGACCTTTAATGCCGGGGATCTGATCATTATCAAGGCATACGATCCGGCAAAACTGCAGGAAGGCGATATCATCACGTTCCATACGATCATTAATAACGAATATGCGCTGAATACGCACCGCATTGAGCATATTGAGGAAAACGGCGGTGTGCGGAGTTACACGACAAAGGGTGACAACAATGCGATACCGGATACACATATTATTGCTGATGGCGACATCGTCGGCAAATATGTCGCGAGGGCAGCAGGATTAGGGAAGGTTATGGCATTTTTGTCGAGCAGTATCGGATTTCTGGTCGTGATCGTGCTGCCTATGCTGTTGTTCTTCATCTATCAGATCTATCATCTGGTAGTGGTGGGGATCAACTTAAAGAAGGCTATCGCGGTGGAGGAAGCACAGGCGAAGGCTGAGCAGGAAGATGCGGCGGCAGCAAAGCTGGCGGAAGCGGAAGCGGCTCTGGCGGAGGCGAAACGTCTGAGGGAAGAAGCGGAAGCAAAGCTTGCGCAGGCGCAGAGTGCAGGGCAGACCGGGGCAGAGGCGGCTGGTCAGGCCGTACAGGCGCAGGCAGAAGAGGCAGCGCAGAAATCGAATGCAGAAGAATAAAATGAGGGGAAAGATATACTATGAGTGAGTTCTTGAAACTGGCATATGAACTGATCGCCAAAATAATCTACAATATCGTGCAGTGTTTTGTGGCATTGTTCCA
>CADBNO010000201.1 GCA_902796105.1 uncultured Lachnospiraceae bacterium
GAGTCCGGCAGGCGTTCTTTGAAGGAGGTGCCTTATATGTACGCAATTATTGCAACAGGCGGAAAGCAGTACAAGGTTTCTGAGGGCGATATCATCAAGGTTGAGAAGCTCAATGCAGAAGCTGGCAACACTGTTACTTTTGACCAGGTGATTGCAGTAAGTGACGGTTCCCTGAAGGTTGGCGATGCAGTTGCTAAAGCAAGTGTCAGCGCTACAGTTATGGAGCAGGGTCGTGGTAAGAAGGTTATTGTATACAAGTACAAGAGAAAAACCGGCTATCACAAGAAGAATGGTCACAGACAAGCATACACTCAGGTGAAGATTGACAAGATCAACGCATAAGATTGTTATGACTACGGTTGAGATCAGAAAAGACAAAAAGGGATCCTACAGACAGATCATCTGTATGGGTCATGCAGGGTATGCGAAAGCGGGCGAGGATATCGTCTGTGCAGCAATCTCGGTGCTTGTGATCAGTGCGATGAATTCGCTGGAGGGATTGGCAGGCGAGAAGTTTTCCGAGACGACTGACGAGGAAACCGGGTTTATGAACTTTGTTTTCCCGGAAGATAAACCCCTGCAGGAAAAATCTGTATTTCTGCTGGATGCGATGGTGTATTCGCTGGAAAATCTCAGCAGAGAATACGGGAAGAAGTATCTACAAGTAAAAGTTAAGGAGGTGTAGACCATGTTGAATTTGAACCTTCAATTTTTTGCTCATAAAAAGGGAGTAGGTTCTACCAAGAATGGTAGAGATTCCGAGGCCAAGAGATTAGGTGCAAAGCGTGCTGACGGACAGTTTGTAAAGGCTGGCAACATTCTTTACAGACAGCGCGGAACCAAGATCCATCCCGGTGTGAATGTAGGGATCGGCGGTGATGATACCCTGTACGCACTGGTTGACGGTGTCCTTCGTTTCGAGAGAAAGGGCCGTGACAAGAAGCAGGCTTCTGTTTATCCTGTAGAGCAATAAGATTTGGCAGGGCTTCAAACCTACAGAGTTTGAAGCCCTTTGTTTTTACTTTACTAAGAGGAGTTTTCGATGTTTGCAGATAGAGCAAGGATTTATGTGAGAAGCGGTAAAGGCGGAGACGGGCATGTTTCGTTTCGTCGTGAAAAATATGTGCCGGATGGAGGTCCTGACGGCGGTGATGGCGGCCGGGGCGGCGACGTGATCTTTCAGGTAGATGAAGGTTTGAATACCTTGATCGATTTCCGGCATGTCAGAAAGTATAAAGCGGTGGACGGTGAAGAGGGCGGTAAGAAGAATTGCCGCGGCAAGGATGGCGAAGACATCGTGATCAAAGTACCGCAGGGGACAGTGATCAAGGAGGCCGAAAGCGGACAGGTTATCGTGGATATGTCCGGCGACAACCGGCGTGTCGTTCTGCTGAAGGGTGGTCGCGGTGGAAATGGAAATCAGCATTATGCGACGAGTACGATGCAGGCGCCGAAGTATGCGCAGCCCGGGCAGCCAGCGAAAGAACTGGAGCTTTTATTGGAGCTGAAGGTGATCGCGGATGTCGGTCTGGTAGGCTTTCCGAATGTCGGAAAATCTACTTTTCTGTCAAGGGTGACAAATGCGAGACCTAAAATTGCCAATTACCATTTCACAACGCTGAATCCGAATCTTGGTGTGGTCGATCTGGACGGAACAGGCGGTTTTGTGATCGCGGATATTCCCGGACTGATAGAGGGAGCGTCGGAAGGTGTCGGTTTAGGCCATGAGTTCCTGCGGCATATTGAACGGACGAAGGTGATCATTCATATCGTGGATGCAGCGGGGACGGAAGGCAGAGATCCTATCGCGGATATTTATGCCATCAATAAAGAGCTGGAGGCATATAATCCCGAGATTGCAAGAAGACCGCAGGTTATTGCGGCAAATAAGATCGATGCGATCTACCGGGACGGCGGGGAGGATCCTGTGGCGAAGATCAAGGCTGAATTTGAACCCAAGGGCATCGAGGTATTTCCGATCTCAGCGGTGAGCGGAGAAGGCGTGAAAGCCTTATTGTACCGTGTTAACGCAATGTTGTCGGAGCTCGGGGAAGAACCTACCGTATTTGAGCAGGAATATTTCCCTGAAATGCAGCTTGGCGGAGGCGATGAGCCTTATATGGTAAGTTATGATGAAGAAGAGGATGAGTATGTGATCGAGGGCCCGCGGATCGAAAAGATGCTCGGATATACGAATCTCGAAAGCGAGAAAGGATTCCGCTTTTTCCAGAATTTCCTGAAAGAAACCGGTATCCTGGAGGAGCTGGAGGGCTTGGGAATATCGGAGGGAGATACGGTGCGTATCTACGGACTGAAATTCGATTACTATAAATAGAATGTGGATTGAGGAAGAAAAATGACAAGTAAGCAGAGAGCATATTTAAAAAGTCTGGCAAGTAATCTTGACCCGGTATTTCAGATCGGTAAATCCAGTCTGACCCCGGAGGTGACAGACGCTGTGGGAGAGTGTTTTAATAACCATGAGCTGATCAAAGTGGCGGTACTGAAAAACTGTCTGGATGATCCGAAAATGATCGCTGAGGCTGTGGCGGAAAGAACACATTCTCAGGTAGTGCAGGTTATAGGACGAAAGATCGTACTGTATAAACCCGATAAAGATAAGCCGAAGATCGTGCTTCCAAAGTAAAATGCGGTCTCGGATCCGAGGAGGAATCATGAGCAGAGTCGGTATTATGGGGGGCACCTTCAATCCGATCCATATCGGACATCTGTTGCTGGCGGAATGTGCCAGAGAGGAACTTCAACTGGATGAGGTGTGGTTCATCCCGACGGGAGTTTCTTATATGAAGGCGGGGAAAAATGATAGACCGGATGAGTCAATGCCGTCCGCTGAAGATCGATTGAAAATGACGGAGCTGGCAATTCGGGAGAATCCGTTCTTCCGTTGTCTGGATATTGAAGTCAGGCGTGCGGGTGCAACCTATACCTATGAAACATTGGAGGTGCTTAAGGATAAATATCCGGAGCATTCGTTTTATTTTATCTGCGGAGCGGACTGCCTGTACACGATCGATCGCTGGAGATGCCCGGACAGGATTTTTGCGAATTGTACTCTGGCTGCCGCGGTGCGCGGCGATACGCTGCTGTCTGAGATGGAGGATCAAAAGCGCAGGCTGGAGAGGGACTTTCAGGCGGATATCGCCGTATTGCCTTTTCGCAATTTAGAATTATCCTCTACCGAGATCAGAGACCGGATCCGATCGGGTCGAAGCGTACGCTATATGTTGTCGGAAGCGGTGCAGCGCTATATTGAGGAAAAGGGGTTTTATAAAAATGATCGAGCTTAGGAAAATACGGAAAGCAATGGAGAAGACGCTGGACCCTAAGCGCTATGAGCATACATTGGGAGTGGAGTACACCGCTGCGGCGCTTGCCATGCGGTATGGCGGAAATATCCAGAAGGCACAGTTAGCGGGGCTTTTGCACGATTGTGCCAAGTGCATGTCCGGGGACAAAATGATTGCTATCTGTGAGAAAAATCATGCCGAGATCAGCGATGTGGAGCGCAGAAATCCGTCGCTCTTACATGCCAAGGCCGGAAGCTATCTTGCGAAAACGGAATATAAGGTGGATGACAGGGATGTGATCTGCGCGATCTGGAATCACACAACGGGAAGGCCCGGGATGAGCCTTTTGGAAAAAATTGTTTTTGTGGCTGACTACATTGAACCGGGGCGCAACAAGGCGCAGAATCTGAATATGATCAGACAGTTGGCGTTTAAGGATCTGGATGCGGCAGTCTGTCAGATCCTGGAAGATACTTTGTGTTATCTGGAAGAGCGCGGTGGAGAGATCGACCCGATGACGCGCGAGACACTGGAGTATTACAGCAAAGACAGAAAACAGGCGGCAGGCCGGGAATAAGGGAATAAAAGGAAAGGGATGGTGTTACAAAATGGCAGATCAGGAAAGATCATTATTACAGCTGGCAGTGGATGCCATGGCAGATAAAAAGGCGGAGGATATCCGCGCGATAGACATCAGTGAAGTGTCTGTGGTGGCAGATTACTTCCTCATCGGAGGCGGCACGAACCGCAGCCAGATCCAGGCAATCTGTGACAATGTGGAGGAGAAGCTCACAAGAGCCGGCTATCCCGTGAAACAGATCGAGGGATATGATACGGCGAATTGGATCCTGATGGATTTCGGCGATCTGATCGTTCACATTTTTGACAAGGAGAACCGCCTGCTTTACGATCTGGAGCGTCTGTGGAGAGACGGAAAAGAGATCCGGTTATAAAATGCGGAAAAGAAGACAGAGAAAAACGCCACGGACGGGCAATGCCCGGTGGCGTTTTTTGATGCGCGGAGACAATTATCTTGCGGAACCCTCGTCCACCTTCATATAGAAAGTCAACAGATACAGGCCGCAGATACCGACCAACACGTAGACGATACGTGAGAGCCAGGACATATCTCCAAACAAAAAGGCGACAAGATCGAAGCGAAAGAGTCCGATCAGGCCCCACACAATGGCGCCGACGATAGCGATCGTCAAGGCTGTGTAGTCAAGATATTTATTTCCCATGTTTTTTCCCTCGCATTTCCTGTACATTTTGAAATTTATATTTGACGTACAACGATAGCATTTCCCAAATGCACAAAATTATGCGGGCATATTTTGGTTTGTTTTCTTTCGGAATTGCGTACATCGTTCCTTAGAGATTATAACTGTGATAAAGCCGGTTCAGATCCAATTTATGCTCCATCATTAATTTTATTTTTTTACAAAGGTCTTCTCGTATATCCGGACCGAATTTCATGATATATTTGGATTCGACGGTAGGGGTGCAGCTAAGGATCGGGGTTTGGGCTTCGTCCAAAATGGAGATCATTTCGTAAGTATTATCGATCTCTTCGCGAATGATACCTTCCATCTTGTAGTATCTGGGATCCCCCTGTTCCTCGATGGCCAGGTTTTCGTCTTTCAACTCTGCGTTTTTGTCGGAACGGTCCAGAATAGACTGGAAGTGGATCACATTGTTGGCGTTCACCATGATGCACTTGTACATGCGAAGCTTCAGCTTCAGTTCCTTAAGGTCAAAGCGGTAATCTCCGATATCGGGAGCGGCAAGCAGCTCATCGATCATGGAAATAGCCTTGTTCAGAGGCTTTTTGGCATGCTCCAGATTCTGCCAAAGCATCCATCTGGCAGATTCTCCGGCACACCAGACGGTCGCCTGCATGTCGTTTAAGCGGTTGGCATCTTCCTCGGTACGCGCCTGAAACTGATAATTGCGATAATATGCCTTTTCTTCCGGAGACAGCTCTTCCGGAAAGGGCACAAGCGGACGGGTCAGCCAGCGCTGCTGGATGGTTCCCAGGTTCAGGATATGTCCGCCGCGGTTCAGATAGGCAAGTCTGTCTTCGGCATAGTTGATCTGATCCCATATATTGACCAGCTGGTCGGCGTACTTGTCGCCGATCAGGCTGCATGCGGCAAGCCGCAGACAGGCGTATTTGCTGGTGACGGTTTTCTGCAGCCTGCCCCGGCAGGCACGGATCACCTCAAAGTATTCTCTGGTTTTGGCGGATGAGAGCCAGTAGTAGATATTGTTTGTGTCATCATCTACGGTTTCCTGCAGCATATTGACAAACCGTACCGTAAGCGGTATGCCCACCAGAGCACTGGTGCCGTCGTAGGATCTGACTGCGTCTGCCTGTACGGATTTGGTGCCGCACTTGCCCTGATAGGTATATATTCCGCAGAATTGATCCGGTCGTAAGCTGGCAGCGACAGCAGAGAGCTCGGTTTCCAGGAAATTCCGGTCGTATCCGGCTTCGGCGTTCACGCCGACTTCCTTTGCCGCGTCCTGAATGAGGCTCAAAAAGTTTACCGCGCGCTCGGCGACGGAAAGATGCCTGCAGGATGCGGGACCGTTGGCACCCGGATACAACCTGCCGCTCCAGCAGATCCCGCTGCCGGAATCGTTGGTGAGAAATTCAAAGTATTCGATGGGAACAACGCTGCATAATTTGTGTATACATTCACGGTAAAGCTCTGCCACCTTAGGATTGTCGGTGCAGGGCGCGTAATATTCATGTCGGGAACGCCTGGGCTGATCGCAGCGGGGACCACGCCATGCGGGATGTGCCAGATAGACTTCCTCGGGCAGCCAGGCTGGCTCACAGCCGACATAGACAGCCTTCAGACCGTACTCTTTCAGAATTTCGGCGCGCCTGATGAAAACCTCAAAATTGCGTTCTGCATATTTGACCGGCAGAAATTCCTTTAATCTGTCCGGGATCACGATCTTAAAAAGTGCACTCTGCAGCATGCTCCAATTGGAATACGGATCCTTGCGGTCACGGTCCCATTGCCACATACTGGGCTCAACCTGGCTGATCACCATATGGGTAAAACCATTTTCGGCAGCAAATTTTGCAACATCTCTGTACTCATCCAGATTGTCGGTTTTGCAGTTCAGAAAGATTTTTCTCATACCGGAATCCTCGCTTATCGATAAATAGTTACTTTTATCATATCGGTTTCAGACGGCTTTGTCAATGCGGCGGCGTGTTATTGCGCTTTGTTTGCGCGTGTGCTAAAATAAACTCGCAGGCGGGTTTGTTGATGCGCAGAGAGCATGCGCGGAAAAGATGCTAAAATGAAAAAGGATCAATTTATCGGGAGGAGAGTCCGCGATACCATGGGAGAAAGTAAGTTGACCGAAGCGGTTAAATTTGGCAAAAAATATTTTCTGGTCATTTTATTTCTGATCGGACTTTTTATGGGGACTGCTTATGGCGCACATCTGGATCAGACCACAGAGCAGGAGATCTTATATTCAAATCTCAAGGGATATCTGCAGGCGCTGCATCTGGAACAGACCGGTCTGTACCGGGATCTGGAGGCATATGGTGTCACAGAGATCGCGGAGAGTATTGACCGATACAACGGAATGGCAGTGTATTATCCGGTTTCCTTCATCTTTTATCTGAATGAATGTTCTCCCTATATAGGAAATCAGGTGTGGCATTTTTACATTTATATGCTGTGCTTTTTAGGAGTGGCTGCGTTCTATTATCTGATCTGCGAGCTGTTTGATGACCGGACGGTGGCGATGACGGTGACGGCGTTGCTTTTTTTTACGCCCAGAATGTTTGCGGAGAGCCATTATAACAATAAGGACATGCTGCTTTTATCTATCACGCTTTGCCTTTTTTATGCGGGGTGGAAGCTATATCGGAAAATGAGCTGGAAATGGGTGTTTTTATTTGCGCTGGCCGGCAGCCTGGCCACAAATATAAAGATCATCGGCGCGTTCCTCTGGGGCGTGACCGGTCTGTATCTGGTTGTGCTGCTTGCGGCAGAACGGCGCGTGAACCGGAAAACGATCGTGAAGATGATGATCTGTATCGCGGCATGGCTTGCGGGATATGTGCTGCTCACTCCGGCTTCCTTCGGCGGGCTGTTCCGTTTCTGGCAGTATCTGATCGAGAGCGCAAAGGATTTCAGATGGAATGATTACCTCCTGTTCCGGGGACAGATGTACAACAAGACAACTACCGGAATGCCGCGGGCTTATCTGCCGGTGATGATCCTGATCACGGTGCCGGTGGGGATATTATTCCTCATGCTGACGGGTATCGTGAAACTGCTTGGCACACTGCTCCGGAGACCAAGGGCATGGTTTTGGCCGGAAGGCTATACCTTTGTATGCGCGGCGGCCTGTCTGGTGCCCGTGGTGGACGCGGTATGGAATCGCACGCCGGATTACAACGGATGGAGACATTTTTATTTTTTCTATGCGGCGATCATGCTTTGTGCGGCATGGGGGATCGACTGGCTCATCCGATCTGCGGCAGCGAAGGAGAAGCGGAAGGGGATGACCTTTATACTGGGCGGCTATTGCGCACTCCTTGCGGCCGGCGTGGTGCTCATGCACCCTTATGAATACGCGTTTTACAATGTGCTGGCCGGGAGAGAAGTCGCCGAAGATTATGAGCTGGATTATTGGGATATGTCTTTTAAACAGGCATATGAAAAAATCCTGCGTGCGGATAATCGTGAGCAGATCGGCATCGGAACGATCACCAATCCGGCGAAGTGGGGACTGGAGGAGCAGCTGCTGGCCATAAGAGGGCGGAACAGAATGCGCATTACCTTGTGCGAGGATTGGCAGGAAGCGGATTACCTGATCATAAATCCGACCTATGCTAATATGTATGCCGCGCAGGATTATGAACAGATCCGGATGAACTATCAGGTAACGGAACAGATCCGCTCATATGGCAACGTGATCTGTGAAATCTATCAAAAAGTACAATAAATTGAAAAGAAAAGATTGACAAACGCCATATTTTGTTATATCCTCTGAAAGAATAATTGTATACAATAATGCAATTATCAAATATACATGTGCGTCAAAAGCACATGCGTAGAGGAGGAAAAAAATATGAAAAAATTCAACAAGGCATTAAGTGCTGTTGTGGCATCGGCAATGGTACTGTCCATGGCTGCATGCGGCGGAAACGCAGCTGACAGCAACAGTCAGGCAGCTTCCAGTGCAGCAGGCAGCAACACAGAGCAGAGCGGAACAGGCGCTGCATTCGTGATCGGCGGCATCGGACCTTTAACCGGCGGTGCAGCAATTTACGGTACCGCAGCAATGAACGGTGCACAGATCGCGGTAGATGAGATCAACGCGGCAGGCGGCATCAACGGCGCGCAGATCAAGTTCCTGAAAGAGGATGATCAGCATGATCCCGAGAAATCCATAAATGCATACAACTCTCTGAAGGATCAGGGTATGCAGATCCTGATGGGTACCGTTACATCCACCCCCTGTGTGGCAGTAGCGGACAAGACCGCTGCAGACGGTATGTTTGAGCTTACTCCTTCCGCATCTTCCACAGATGTGATCGTAAATGACAATGTTTTCCAGGTATGCTTTACCGACCCGAACCAGGGTGCAAAGTCTGCAGAGTACATCTCTGACAAGAAGCTGGCAACCAAGATCGGTATCATCTATGACAGCTCCGATGTATATTCATCCGGTATCAAGGATACCTTCGTAAAGATGGCACCGGAGAAGGGACTTGAGATCGTGGCAGAAGAGGCATTTACCGCTGATTCCAAGACCGATTTCTCCACACAGTTGCAGAAGTGCCAGTCTGCAGGTGCAGAGCTGGTATTCATGCCTTTCTATTACACAGAGGCATCCATCGTACTGACCCAGGCAAACGGCATGGGCTATGCACCGATCTTCTTCGGCGTGGACGGCATGGACGGAATTCTGGGTGCAGAAAACTTTGATACCAAGCTGGCTGAGGGACTTTACATGCTGACTCCTTTTGCGGCAGATGCAACGGATGAGGCAACGGTTAAGTTTGTAGATGCTTACCAGAAGAGCTATGGCGAGACTCCCATTCAGTTCGCGGCAGACGCTTATGATGCGATCTATATCATCAAGGCAGCGATCGAGCAGGCGAATGTGACTCCCGACCAGAGCGTAAAAGAGATCGGCGATGCATTAAAGAGCACCATCACCACCATCAAGTATGACGGCATCACCGGTTCCAACATGACATGGGATGCATCCGGTGAGGTTTCCAAGGCTCCTATGGCTATCATCATCAAGGACGGCGCTTACGCATCCGTAGAATAAGAGCCGGAAAAGGGCATTCCGAAACAAGATTCGAAAAATGTTGTATCGAGTGCGGGATCGAGCGTAAAATAAGGAACAGGAGAGGGCTGTGTACCGGAAAATACGGTATGCAGCCCTCTTTTAGGTGTTGTGTAATATGTCGGTTTGTGGTAAAATAGATGGGATTATTGGAAAGATGAGGGCGAAATCATGAATTTTTTGATCTACCTGATAAACGGTATCGGTCTTGGCAGTGTTTACGCGATCATAGCACTGGGATACACGATGGTGTACGGCATTGCCAAAATGTTAAACTTTGCACACGGCGATGTCATTATGATCGGTTGTTACACCGTCTTTCTCACGATGACCAGATATGGCATGGATCCATATATTTCCGTTGCTTTGTCGGTGGTTGTCTGCACGCTGTTGGGCATCATGATCGAAAAGATCGCGTACAAACCGCTCAGACGCGCTACGTCGTTAGCCGTATTGATCACCGCGATCGGCGTGAGCTATTTCCTGCAGAATGCGGCGCTCCTTCTGTTCGGGGCGAACACTAAATCCTTTTCCAATGTGGTAAATGTACCCGGCATCACGCTGGCGGACGGCGCATTGAAAATCTCCGGAACCACTATTGTGACCGTGGCGGTGTGTATCGTGATCATGCTGGTGCTGACCTGGTTTATCAAGAATACCAAGGCCGGACAGGCTATGCTCGCGGTTTCTGAGGATAAGGATGCGGCGCAGCTCATGGGCGTAAATGTAAACGGAACCATTTCCCTGACCTTTGCCATCGGCTCAGGACTGGCCGCCATTGCCGGAGTGCTGTTTTGCTCGGCCTATCCGACGCTCACGCCTTACACCGGCTCCATGCCCGGCATCAAGGCTTTTACTGCTGCCGTGTTCGGCGGGATCGGATCGATCCCCGGGGCATTTATCGGCGGGATCCTCTTAGGGATCATTGAGATCCTTGGGCGTGCTTATATTTCCTCGCAGCTGTCGGATGCTATCGTGTTTGCGGTATTGATCGTGGTGCTTTTGGTGAAACCCACCGGCATCCTTGGGAAAAAGATCCATGAGAAAGTGTGAGGAATGAGCTATGCGTAAACTTAATCTGAAAACAATGAAAAAAACAACAAGAGAAGAACTGATCACTTTCGCTATGGTCATTCTGGTGTATATTGTCATGCAGATCCTGTTAAAGACAGGACATGTTTCTTCCCTGCTCGAGGGCTTGCTGGTGCCCATGTGCGTTTATTCGCTGGTTGCCATCGGTCTGAATCTGTGCGTCGGCTATCTGGGGGAGCTGAGCCTGGGACATGCCGGCTTTATGTGCGTGGGCGCATTTACCGGTGCATTTGTATCTAAGCTTCTGCGCGACAGTGTACAGAGTGATCTGTTACTTTTTCTGCTGGCTCTGGCGGCAGGGATCATAATGGCGTCTGTGTTCGGCTTTCTGATCGCCGTGCCGGTGCTGCGCCTTAAAGGTGACTATCTGGCCATTGTGACGCTTGCCTTCGGCGAGATCATAAAGAATATTGTCAATGTTTTATATGTGGCAAAGGATGACGGGGGCATCCACTTTGCCTTCTCCGATCCGAAGAAAATGAATTTTGACGACAGCAACGGGATCTGGCTGATCAACGGAGCCAAGGGGATCAACAGGATCCCGAATTTATCCGGTTTTACGATCGGGATTGTGATGATACTGGTCGCATTGTTTCTGGTATATAATCTGGTCAATTCCAGAAGCGGACGGGCTATCATGGCGATCCGTGACAACAATATTGCCGCGGAGTCCGTGGGGATCAACATTACGAAATACAAATTGATGGCGTTTACGGTCTCGGCTGCGATCGCCGGTGCGGGTGGGGTGCTCTATGCCCATAATCTCTCCACGGTCACGGCGACGCCGACGAATTTCGGCTACAATATGTCGATCATGATACTGGTATTTGTGGTCCTGGGTGGTATGGGAAGCCTGAGAGGATCGGTTATTTCGGCCGTGCTGCTCACCTTGCTTCCGGAGGTTTTGAGAGGCCTGAAGGATTACCGCATGCTGATCTATTCCATCGTACTCATTGCCATGATGCTGTTTAACTGGGCACCGAAGAGTATCGAATGGAGAAAACGGATCGCCGGGAAGCTGCAGAAGACCAAAGAGATCAAGAAGGAGGAAGCTTAAGCATGGATATGTTAGAGGTAAAAGACTTAGGTATCTCCTTTGGCGGATTGCGCGCAGTGGATGACTTTCATATTTCCATCAAAAAAGGGGAGCTGTACGGACTGATCGGCCCGAACGGTGCCGGGAAGACGACGGTGTTCAATCTGCTGACAGGCGTATATGTGCCGGACAGCGGAAGTATTAAACTTGACGGAATGGATATCACCGGCAAGAAGACAATGGACATCAATAAGGCCGGAATTGCCAGAACCTTTCAGAATATCCGTCTCTTTAAGGAGCAGAGTGTGCTGGATAATGTGAAGATCGGACTTCACAATCAAATGCAATATTCCACATTGACAGGAATCTTCCGGTTGCCCAAATACTTTCAGGTGGAAAAAGAAATGAACGACCGAGCCATGGAGCTTTTGAAGGTATTTGATCTGGACGGGGAGGCCGATTTCCTTTCCTCCAATCTGCCCTACGGAAAACAGCGGAAGCTCGAGATCGCAAGGGCACTTGCTACCAATCCCAAGCTCTTGCTTCTGGATGAACCGGCGGCCGGCATGAATCCGAATGAAACGATCGAACTGATGGATACGATCCATTTTGTCAGAGATAAATTTGAGATGACGATCCTCTTGATCGAGCATGACATGAAGCTTGTTTCCGGCATCTGCGAAGAACTGACCGTACTGAATTTCGGACAGGTGCTTGCGCAGGGCAAGACCTCGGACGTTTTGAATGACCCGCAGGTCATCAAGGCATATCTGGGAGAGTAGGAGGAAGAGACAATGGCAATGCTTGAAATAAACGATATTCAGGTCGCATACGGCGTGATCTTGGCGATCAAGGGCGTTTCCTTTCATGTTGACAAAGGAGAAGTCGTCGCACTGATCGGTGCAAACGGTGCCGGCAAAACAACGATCCTGCATACGGTTTCCGGACTGATCACACCCAAGAGTGGCAGTGTGATATTTGAGGGGAAGGACATCACGAAGATTCCGGGACACAAGATCGTGTCCATGGGCATGGCACATGTGCCGGAGGGCAGAAGAGTATTTGCGCAGCTGACGGTCCTGCAGAATCTGAAAATGGGGGCGTATACCCGCAAGGATAAAGAGGAGATCGCGCAGACACTGGAGATGGTGTTTGACCGCTTTCCCCGTTTGAAAGAACGGCAGAATCAGCTGGCAGGCACACTGAGCGGTGGAGAACAGCAGATGCTTGCCATGGGGCGTGCCCTGATGAGCAAACCGGGCATCATCCTGATGGATGAGCCGTCGATGGGACTTTCACCTATTTTTGTAAACGAGATCTTTGATATCATTCAGGAAGTGAGCAAAAGCGGCACAACCGTGCTGTTAGTGGAACAGAATGCCAAGAAAGCTCTTTCCATCGCGGACAGAGCCTATGTACTGGAGACCGGCAAGATCGTTCTGGAGGGTAAGGCGTCGGAGCTTTTGGAGAATGACGCGATCAAGAAAGCTTATTTAGGGGAATAATACAGACCGGGGAGGGAAGCGGTATGGAGAACAATATTGTGATCACCATTGCCAGACAATACGGGAGCGGCGGCAAGACGATCGGAAAAATGCTGGCGGAGCGCATGCAGGTCCCTTTTTATGACAAGGAGCTGATGCGGCTGGCCAGTGACGAAAGCGGTATCAATGAGACCCTGTTTGCGGGGTCGGACGAGAAGGTAAAAAACTCTTTGCTGCACAGTATTGTGAAAAATGTGTATAGCGGAGAATTGCTTACGCCGGACAGTGACGATTTTACTTCCAGTGACAACCTGTTTAACTATCAGGCGAAGATCATCAGAGAACTGGCCAACAGGGAGTCCTGTGTGATCATTGGCAGATGTGCGGATTATGTGCTGAAGGAGTACGATAATGTACTCAGTGTCTTTGTACATGCACCGCATGATTTCTGCATGGAGCAGGCGGCGAAGAAGCACAGCATAAGCGAGAGAGAGTTAGAGAAGCTGATCGCCAAAACCGACAGACAGAGAGCCGGCTACTATAAATATCATACCGGCAGAGACTGGACGGATGCACGTAACTATGATCTCTGCCTGGACAGCTCAAAGCTCGGGTTTGAGCGCTGCGTAGAGGAAATCCTGGCCTATATCAAGGTTCGTTTTGCGTGAATTGCAGATTTTAATATAACAGGAAGACGGAGAGCATTGCCATGAACAATACACCATCAGAACAAGAGAGAGTTTTCCGCGAGTGGATGCGTGCGCAGGTCACGGAAAACGGAGTGCGCAAATATACGGATAACGTGATCATCTCTTACAGCTATTCTCTGCGGACTGCGTGCCACAAGATGGTTCCGCAGGTTGCGGGAAATCTGTTTGCCATCTGTGAACTGGGCACCTTCGATGACACATACAGGAAGATCATTTCGGCAAAGGATTACGATGAGGTAAACCGGGAAAACGGTAACGGAGCATTCGGCGTGGCGCTGCGACTGTATCAATCCTTCCTGAAGGACGGCGGCGTGGTGAACACTCCGCAGGTGGAGAATGACTTTTTTGCCAGAAACAAAAGCACCACATATACGGAATTCCGGGGAAAGGAATCCAATTACGAAGAAGTTCCCATGAAACCCGTGCAGATGATCTTTTACGGCGCACCCGGTACCGGTAAATCCTACCGCGTCAGCAAGATCCTGGAGCAGGAATATCCGGATCCGGTAGAGCGCAACAAACATACAAGACGAATGATCTTTCATCCGACATACAAATACGAGGATTTTGTCGGCTCGATCAAACCGTTGATGTCTTTGGACAAGCCACTGGATTATTTCTATTCCGCAGGTCCGTTTACCGCTCTTTTGAAGGACGCGTTCAATCATCCTGCGGAAAAATATTATCTGATCATCGAGGAGATCAACCGCGGTGATTCGCCGGCTATTTTCGGTGACCTGTTCCAGCTTTTGGACAGGCAGGAAAACGGAAAATCCAGATATGTGATCATGAATGTGGATGTGGCGAACTTCATGGCGAGAGATCCGAATCTGAAGCGGCTGTTCAGCGATGGCAAGATCTGGCTGCCGGCTAATTTCAACATTCTGGCTACCATGAACACCGCAGACGAGAATATCTTCGTGCTGGACAGCGCGTTTAAGCGTCGTTTTGCATTGGAGTATGTACCCATTGAGTTTCAGGTGGTTCCGGAGCAATGGAAGAAGGACTATGAGGTATTTGCGGGCACCACACAATTGATGGACCTCTTCAGGGGTTCCGAGCTGGAGGCGCGTGCCAGAGATATGTATAACAAGGGCACACTGCAGCGCAACTGGCCGACCTTTGCCAAAATGGTGAACTACCTGATCGATATTGTCAATCTGCAGACCGTCGGTGCAAACAGCGATGCGATGCAGAAGATCGCGGAAAACAAGAAGCTGGGACCGTTCTTTGTTTCGGATGAGGAGCTGACACAGCCGGATAAGTTTATCAACAAGGTAATCTTTTATCTGAAGCAGGATGTATTTACGTTTTCCGACCACTATATGATCGACTCCTATGAGGAGATCTACCTGAAGTTTCTGGAGAATAAGGGTGATATATTCGAACTGTTGGTTTATAAGCCGGATCAGATCTGAGGAGGATAGGCCGGTTGGAACAAGGCCAGACAGGGATAGAATAAATCAGTAAAGCCCCTGAAATAGCCGCCACTGCAATAGTGACGGCTATATTATAATAGGCGTTCTGCGATGACGCTGATAGTACTCCAGCGACGTGGAGACCGGAGAAGTTGACTTGAAGCATATGCTGTGGACGAAGGTGGCAGCCGGAGGTTGTCGGGGAGCTCTTAAGCGGCAGTACTGCGTTCACACGTTTCCTCTACAACGGCAGATGCGGTGTCACTACAGACGACAACGGCCTGTACTACATGCGCCAGAGGTACTACAGTTCCGAATTAAAGCGCTTCGTCAACCAGGATGTGGTAAAGGGGAGCCTCGGCAACAGCCAGAGCTTGAACCGGTACAGCTATGTGCAGGGTAACCCTGTGAGCTACACCGATCCTTTTGGGCTGTCGCCTTTGAACGGACTGTTCACGGGAACGACTTTAGCGCATGGCATACTGGGATTGTTGGGCAGCGCACCGGGACTGATCGGTGCGGTGGCTGTGTAAATACTCTCAAAAACCGAGGTATAAAACCGAATATTTTATACCGGATTTTATTACCTTTTGCCGGCAAAAATATGCAAATATATGCCGATTTATGCCGATAAACAGAAATAAGAAAATAAGGAAAAACCAAGGAAATACGGGGTGTTTAGGGAATGATAAAGGTACTTTTCATCTGCCACGGCACTCTACCAACCGAGAGGTGAAAAGCCTTAAATATTAAGCTTTGAGAGCTGTTTTGATCGTGGATCTGCACCTGATTTGCACCCTTAAGTAATCAATCATCTGGACTCCGATACAACAAAAACTTCAATAAAA
>CADBNO010000202.1 GCA_902796105.1 uncultured Lachnospiraceae bacterium
ACCATGAGTCTCCCGACAGCAAGACTGATCTGGCATTGTCCTTATGTCAGCATTTATTCCGCCGACGATAAGCAGGTCAATGGGGTGAATTACCATGAGTTTGTTCTGGTCCGGCTGGACGGAGAGAACTGGGAATCTGACGATCATGCAGAGAATAAGATTTTTGTGAACATGAATGATGACTTTGAGAGCTGGGATGCCTGGAAAGCGCAGAATAAAAAGGGAATGGACTGTGTGGTGACGATCCGCAAGAAGGGGAATAAAGTTGCGGTGCTCACACAGAACGGCGGCATCTCCATCAAAAGCGTCACTACGATAAGTGATGAGGCGCAGGATGTTTATGTTGCGTTAACAGGAGATCAGTGCGCATTGACCAATATCCGGATCAAAACATAAGTGCAGGATTGTGACCGGAAGCGAACAAGATCAGGTCGGATTTTACTTGATATAAGATTTGATGTGTGTTATCATTAAAAGTGGGTAAAGTTTTACTGAATTTTACCGAATATTAAGGCAAAAGCGGAGGGAAAATCATGGGTGCAAATGCAGATGACAGAGTCTTTTATAAAATGGATGAGAGGATTAAGGCCATTTATGGCGAGATCGGTAAGAAATATTACGCAGAGATAAAGAAAGCCGGCACAGTTGCACAACTTGATGCGGAATATCAGGGATTTTTTGCAGAAGTCGGCAAGATCGAAGCAGAGAAAGACAGAATGGAAGCAAAGCAGCTTGCGCTGCAGGGTAAGAGAAGATGCCCGGAGTGCAGAACTCTGTTGCCGGTTGAGAGCAGATTCTGTAATATGTGTGGTGTGAAGCTTGCGGATCCCAACGAGACTAAGGAAGAAGCGCCTGCTGTGGAAGTACCGAAGATGGAGCCCAAAAAGTGCGCATTCTGTGGTGCAGCTATGGAGGATGACGCAGTATTTTGTCCTGAGTGCGGACAGAAGAATGAGTAATTGATCAGAAATTGCAGGGAAAAGATATAAAGTGTAAAGAAAAATACTTGACACCCCGTTGGCTATGTAGTATGATAGCATAGGCAACGGGGTGAAATTATGTGTTGCGTCAGATTAGTGCCAGGTGGATAACATGGAAAAGATTTATCAACAGACGCTATTATATGATTTTTACGGAGAATTGCTGACAGAGCATCAGCGCAGTATTTACGAAGATGCCGTTTGCAATGATATGTCTCTCGGAGAGATTGCCGAGGAGAACGGGATCAGCAGGCAGGGAGTACATGATCTGATCAAACGCTGTGACAGAATGCTGTTGGATTATGAAGCAAAGCTTCATCTGGTAGAACGGTTTTCAAAGGCGAAGCTGCAGATCGGAGAGATTGTTGAATTGGCACAGGGGGATAGTCCTGCTGCGGATACGGCAGAGAATATCCGACGGATCAGGGAGCTTGCGATGCAGTTATTGGATGAACTGTAGGAGATTGAAGAATGGCATTTGAGAGTTTAACAGATAAACTGCAGAATATATTCCGAAATCTGCGCGGTAAAGGCAGATTGACCGAAGAAGATGTGAAGCTTGCGTTAAAAGAAGTCAAGATGGCTCTTCTTGAGGCTGATGTTAACTTCAAGGTTGTCAAGAACTTCGTAAAGACTGTAGAAGAGCGTGCCATTGGGCAGGACGTGATGAGCGGTCTGAATCCCGGTCAGATGGTGATCAAGATCGTAAATGAGGAATTGATCAGCCTGATGGGGAGCGAGACTACGGAGATTGCCATGCAGCCCGGAAAATCGATCACGGTTATCCTGATGGCCGGACTTCAGGGTGCAGGTAAGACGACCGCTACAGCTAAGATTGCAGCGAAACTGAAGCAGCGTGGCAAAAAATCTCTTTTGGTTGCCTGTGATATCTACAGACCGGCTGCAGTGGAACAGCTTCATGTCAATGGGAAAAAGATTGACGTGGAAGTCTTCGACATGGGAACTGATCATAAACCCGTTGAGATCGCAAGGGAAGCCATAGCGTACGCAGAAAAGAACGGCCACAATGTGGTGATCCTGGATACCGCCGGACGATTGCATATTGATGAGAGCATGATGGAGGAGCTGGCGGAGATCAAGAAAGAACTTACGGTTCACCAGACCCTGTTGGTGGTAGATGCCATGACCGGACAGGATGCAGTAAACGTGGCCAAAGAGTTTGATGAAAAAGTCGGTATCGATGGGGTGATATTGTCCAAGATGGATGGTGATACCAGAGGCGGTGCCGCACTTTCCATAAAAGCGGTAACCGGGAAGCCGATCCTGTTTGTCAGCATGGGTGAAAAACTCACAGACTTAGAGCAGTTTTATCCGGATCGTATGGCAAACCGTATTTTGGGCATGGGCGATGTGCTCACCCTGATCGAGAAAGCTCAGGAGAGCATAGATATCGATGAGGACAAAGGCCGCGAGATGGCCGGCCGCATGAAGAAAGGAAAATTCGATTTTGAAGATTACCTGGAAAGCATGAAGCAGATGCGGAATATGGGCGGACTTACCAGTATTTTGAGTATGCTGCCCGGCATGGGGATCAAAGCGAGCGAGCTGGAGTCCATGATCGACGAAAAGCAGATGAAGCATATGGAGGCAATCGTGCTGTCCATGACTGTGGAGGAGCGCAGAAATCCCAAACTGCTGAATCCGCACAGAAAGCATCGCATCGCAAAGGGCTCCGGCGTGGATATTGCGGAGGTAAACCGTTTTATCAAGCAGTTTGAACAAAGCCAGAAGCTGATGAAACAGATGAGCGGCGGTAAGGGAAAGCGTCGCGGAGGGATGTTTGGCGGCCTTGGCGGAATGATGGGCGGCGGGAGGTTTCCGTTTTAGATCTTTTCGTCAACCGAAATTTTTCAGTCCGATATGAATTTGAACGCTGCGGTGTGAGAATTCTTATCATATAGCCCGAACAGGGCAGTTACTATATAATCATTCAAATTTTTTAACATGGAGGAAAAAGAAATGGCAGTAAAAATCAGATTAAGAAGAATGGGACAGAAGAAGGCTCCTTTTTATAGAATCATCGTAGCTGATTCCCGTTCCCCCAGAGACGGAAGATTCATCGATGAGATCGGTACCTATGATCCCAGCACGGATCCCAGCACTTTCAAGATCGATGAGGAGAAGGCAAAGAAGTGGCTTTCTGACGGCGCACAGACTACTGAGGTTGTCGGCAAATTGTTCAAGGCTGCAGGTATTGAGAAATAAGGCAATCATAGTTTGATCTTTGGAGGTAGATGATGAAAGAACTGGTGGAAGTAGTTGCAAAGGCTCTTGTCGATCATCCGGAGGAGGTCGTAGTGACCGAGAAAACGGAAGGGAGAAATATCGTCATTGAACTACATGTAGCTGCCTCTGATATGGGTAAGGTTATCGGTAAGCAGGGAAGGATAGCGAAAGCGATCCGTACAGTAGTGAAGGCGGCATCATCCAAAGACAATGCAAGAGTGGACGTGGAGATCGTCTAAAAGCAAAAATGAGGCGGAGCATGCCATGGCGTGTTCCGCCTTTTTCGCAAAACTGGAGGTCTGCGAGTGCCTGCGGACCAGTGACAGTTCCAAAGGGAGACAGGAGAGTTTATGGAGGAGAGATTTCAGGTAGGCGTGATCACGACGCCGCACGGCGTGAGAGGCGAAGTCAAGGTGTTCCCGACAACAGATGATGCAAAGCGTTTTCGGCGGTTGAAAGAAGTGATCCTGGATACGGGAAAGGAAAACCTTACCCTGGAAATAGAAAGTGTTAAGTTTTTTAAGCAATTTGTGATCCTGAAATTTAAGGGATTGGAAACGCCGGAAGAAGTAGCAAAATTTCGGCAGAAGAGTTTGTATGTGACCCGGGAGAACGCGGTACGTCTGGGAAAAGATGAATATTTTATCGCAGATCTGATGGGCTTGCGGGTATTTGATGAGGAGAACGAGGAAATCGGTGTGCTGCGGGAAGTCTTGGAAACCGGAGCCAATGATGTGTACATCATTGATATGAAGGATGGTAGAGAACTGCTGCTGCCTGCGATCAAGGAGTGTGTGCTTCATGTGGATGTAGAGGCAGGGAAAATGCAGATTCATATATTGGATGGGTTGCTGGATGAAGTTTAAGGTTTTGACGTTATTTCCGGAGATGGTGCTTAGCGGATTGCATACCAGTATTACCGGGAAGGCAATTGAAAATGATCGGATCACTTTGGATGCGGTGAATATCAGAGATTACACGCAGGACAAGCATGGAAAAGTGGATGATTATACCTATGGAGGCGGTGCCGGAATGCTGATGCAGGCACAGCCTGTTTATGATGCGTGGAAAGAGGTGACAGCCGCGGCGTTAAACAGGGAGAAGGGGTGTGAGGTGCAAAGGCGCAGCCCCCGCACGATTTATGTGACCCCGCAGGGCAGACTGTTTACGCAGGAGTATGCGCGAGAACTGGCCAAAGAAGAGGAACTGATCTTTCTGTGCGGACACTATGAGGGCGTGGATCAGAGAGTACTGGATGAGATCGTGACGGATTATGTTTCCATCGGCGATTATGTACTGACAGGCGGGGAACTTCCGGTTATGGTGATGATAGATGCTATTTCCAGGCTGGTGCCCGGAGTGCTTCACAATGAGGAATCCGCGGAGACAGAGAGCTTCCACAGGCATCTGTTAGAGTATCCGCAGTATTCTCGACCTGAGATCTGGCGGGGAAAGGAAGTACCGAAGCTTTTACTGTCCGGTGATCACAAAAAAATCGCGGCATGGCGCCTGGAAGAGTCTGTGCGTATCACAAAGGAGCGCAGGCCTGACCTCTATGCGGCATATGAAAGACAGGAGAACGTCATAAAGCAGTTATCCGGGAATAAACGTCTGCACATCCATATGATGGAAGCGCTTCGACGCGGCCGCGGGGAGGTGCTGTATGCGAAGGATGGAGCTATAGCTGTTTATGACTATTCTTGTAAAACGGGACTGTTTACTGTGCGGGCGGAGGATGACATGCAGGGGGCGGAGGATATGATCTCTGCAATACCGGAGGCTGTTCTGACAGAAATGGATCTTGCGGTAACCACGGCAGAGGTGCTGAACCATCAGCTGAGCAGGCTGAGGGCGGAACAGCCTTGGCGCGTGTCTGCAGAATGCCGCCAGGCCTGTTATACTCAGAAAAATCCACTGGCGGTCAGGCATAAGGATATCCGCTTGCTGCAGGAAGAGGAGCTTACGTGCCTGCCGATGCATTATGCCTGTGAAAGCGAGGCCTGTCTGGCGGACAGACTCCGGGCTAAGGCACTGTTCGGCGCTTTTGCGGACGGAAAAATAGTCGGAATTGCGGGGTGGTATGCCGATGGCGGTATTGGCCTGTTATACGTGGAAGAACCCTATCGACGGAGAGGGATCGGATCATCGTTGGAGGCATTTTGCATCAACAGGCAACTGGAAATGGGGTTTGTCCCATATGGACGGATTTCTGCGGATGATGCGAGCGTTCTTCAGATGCAGGAAAAACTCGGTCTGTATTTATCGGAGAGACACCTCTGGTGTCTGGAGAGGAAATCATGGATAAATTAACGCATATCGCCTGCAGCGTGGTGAGAATACTTGGAATTGTGATGGTCGGATACCTTTTCTTGCAGGGTTTGTTTACCATCTGCTGCATCCGCAGAGTTACGGAAGTGACATATTTTATGCGAAGCGGTGTGATCAGGCAGCTTGTCGGCATCGGTCTGTTCAGCGGACTGGTCTGGTGGGCACAGAGCACCCGGGGAGAGCGGTTTTGGCAGAAGTATGGAAGGTATATGGTATGGTTTGTGGGAATCTGTGTTTTCGGCTGCTTCAGTGTGTGGATCCTGGTTACCAGATTTTGGTATTTCGGAGACATGGAAAAAATCTTTCAATATGCAGGCATGGTTTTGGAAGGGGATTTTTCCGGCTGGCTTCCCGGCGGTTATCCCTATGAGTGGACACAGCAAAACACATTGATCCTTTTTGTGGCTCTGTTACTGAAACTATTTGGACGGGAGCAGAGCTTTCTGGCATTTTATTTTGTGAATCTCTTTTGTTATGGAGTGACATTATTTGCACTTTTTCGGATCCTGTACCGACTGGAGGGGGGCGACAGTGTCGCCTGCAGGATACAGAAATTGATGCTTTTACTGTATTTTCCCTATGGTTTTCTGATCATGATGCTCTATGGTGATATGATCGGGTTTGCCTGGGCTTGTCTGGCCATGGCATTTTTGAATGCATATCTGGAAAACAGGAGGCTGTGGCAGCTTGTGTTGTCTTGCCTTTGCTGTATACTGGCAGTCAATTTCCGCCAGAATGAAATGATCGTGTTTATCGGGATATTGATCTTGTTAGGGCTGGATTGTCTGCATGCGGTGCAGATACCGGATGCCGGCAGAGGGGCTGCGAAAAGACAGGATCGGCCGATGTATCGGATACTGCTGTGGCTGTGTTATCTTGTGATCGCTCTGGCGGGATTTAGGGTTCCGGACGCTGTGGTCAGCGGGATGAGCGGAATGGCAGCGAGTGGGGGAAACAGTCGTCTGGCGCATGTGGCTATGGGATTGTCGGAGAGTGACAAAGCGCCGGGATGGTACAATAACTATGTGGATGAAGTATTTGCTGCGAATGGCTATGATACGGCGGCTACAGCTGCGGCCTCAAAGGAAAAGATTGCGGAGAGGCTTGCTGTGTTCGGGGAGGATCCTGCGTATGCGTGGCAGTTTTTTCATAAGAAACTGGCGTCAGAATGGAATAATCCGACCTTTGAATGTTTTCACAATCAGAACTGGAGGCTAACAGGCGTTGAACTTCCGGCCCTGATAAGATCAGCGATCAATGACGGAGGCAAATTGAATCTTGTGCTGATCGAATGGCTGGATATTGCGCAATCCGTTGTGCTGTTTGGAGTGCTCATGTATCTTGTGTGTGTAAAAGCAACAGATCTGAGAAAATTGTTTTTTATGATCCTGTTTATCGGCGGTTTTTTGTTCTTTCTTTTTTGGGAGGCAAAGAGCAGATATGTGGTACCGTTTTACCTGCTTTTGCTGCCGTATGCCTATCCGGGATACGCTGCATTGCTGAAACAAAAGAGGGTGAAGCCGGTGCTTGTTGTCGGGATCCTGATCGCGGTGATCGGTATTTCCGGAAACAGCTGGATCAACAATGCTTTTAAGCCGGGGCAGGATACAGAGGCTTATTACGAGTATATACATGAATATGACCATAATTTTGAGTGGTTCCGGTTTTAGAATTTGGGAGGATTGCTTATGAAAAAGGCAATGCTTGGACTATATAGGGGAACAGGGTTACTGGTTGGCATTGCCGTGGCAATATGCATGGCGGCTGTTTTGGGTGCCGGGATAAAGGCGCCGGCCAATCATTTGATCCCCTGGCAGATGGCGGTGGGGACGATCCTGGGGACGATGTTGGCAGTAGCGGCGTTTTTTATTGCAGATGTTTTTTCGGATCGGAAGAGTAAGTCCGAAAGGAAGGGAAGGGTATGGTATCCTGTGGTGCTTTTGCTGTATGGGCTTCTCCTTTATCTGCTTGGCTGTTTTCATCGAAACAGTCCGGATTCCTTTGTGGACTATGGAGTTATCTACCGGACGGCGATGGAGTTTGCAGAACACGGTGAGTGGCAAAACAGCGGTTATTTTCTCATCTATCCCAATAATTTCAAAATGGCGCTATATCTCAGTGTGATCTTTAGGGCGGGAAAGGTATTGGGCTTTTCGGATCCTTATTATTTTGCTTTAGGGATAGGGGTGCTGCAGGTGGTGGCCGCTATGTGGGCAGCGGATGATCTGCTGCATGCCTTGAGTGATCATGCGCGATACAGATGGCTGTTGACAGGCGCATTTGTCTGCCTGTTGCCCGTTTATGCGAATTCGCAGGCATTTTATACAGACCAGATGAGTTATTGGCAGACGGTATGTGCGTTGGCCTTACTGCGTCGGGCGTTGCAGTGGTATAAGAAGCGGAAGGGGATGGCGATAGCTGCCGCAGTGATAGCGGGAATCCTGTGTGCCTTGGGATATACCGTGAAGGCGACTGCTGTCATTGCTGTTATTGCTGCTGCGATAGTCTGGATTTTATGGAAAAGTTCAGAGGGGAGGACCGGAGATAAATTTTTTCCGCTGCTGATCTCCGTAATCTGCTGTGTGGTGGCCCTGGTGTTTTTTGAAGCGTGGGCGGGCGGATATGAAGTGTATCGGGAGTCCAAGAATACCGGGAATCCACTCAGTTCATGGATCGCGATCGGGTTGACCGGCAGAGGGTGTTACGGGGAAGATCCGGAATATTCCCGAGCACTTAACGCATTGCCTACAAAAGCGGAAAAGGAGCAGCTGACCGAACAATACATCAAGGAACACCGTGAAAATTTTTGGAGCATGGATCATTTACTGGCAAAACTAAATTGTAATTTTGCGGATGGAAGCCTCGGTACAAAGGACTATACGTATCTTGCGTTATATCCCGGAAATGCAGTCTATGAACTGTTTTCTCCCTGGGGCAGACATTATTGGCGGACACAACAATTGTGCTTTGTCTATTTGTTCACCATTTACTGCGTTTACCTGCTGGGAGCTGTTGTCAGTGTGATACGGTGGTTTGTCAAAAGGCAGATATCGGCAGCGATCATGTTCGTCCAACTTAATCTGTTGGGAAACATTTTGTTTTTGATGCTGTGGGAGGCAAACAACAGACAGCTGTATAATCAGATGCCTGTCATTTTGCTTGGTGGAGTCCTGAATCTTGCCCTGGTCAAGGACTTCCTGAAAGAGCAGATGGCGGATAAAACAGCCCTGAAAGGTAAAAAATTTTCGCACTAAAATCCCAATGCGCATACGAAAAAGAGTATAATTGAGTATAATTAAAGAAAAACTTTTTCGCAGAGAGGTGCAAATGGGAAGAAAAGAACAACGAAGGGCGGATAAAAAAGAAAAGAACGCTGTTGCTGAACTTTGTAAGGTGCAGAGAAAATATGTTCCGCAACTGTTTGAGCTTTTCGAAGCAACTGCGGATCCACGTAATCCATGTTATATCACGTACCCCAACACAGTGATGCTCGGGCAGATGTTTTTCAAGGGCATCGCAGGCATTGTCAGCATGCAGGGGATGACGCAGGCATTTAATGACAAAACGATCTCAAAAAATCTGACCCTGCTCATGGGATGCAGTAAGATGAAATATCTGCCGCATCATGTGACAGAAAATGAATACCTGGAACGGCTCGATCCAAAAGAGATCGAGAAAGTGATCCATCAGATGGTATACAGCCTGCTGCGACGCAGGACATTTGAGGAGGCAAGATACAAAAAGAGATGGCTCGTCATAGTAGACGGGACACAGACTTATTCAGGAAGCAGGCAGATCAATGAAAACTGCCTGGAAAGACATTATGACAGGGGCACGGAAAATGAGCATGTAAACTACCATCTGGATGTGCTGGAAGCAAAGATATATCTTGGGGATGGTCTGGTATGCAGCATAGCGAGTGAATTTATTGAGAACAGCGAAAGTGACAGGGATCGATATCATGGGATGAGCGAGGAACAGATCAAGCAGGACTGTGAGCTGAAGGCTTTTGTACGGCTGGCGGCAAAGATCAAGAAATGTTATCCAAGACTGCCGATCTTATTGCTGGGTGACAGTCTGTATGCCTGTGAGCCGGTGATGAAGATATGCCGGGATCATGGATGGGATTACCTGCTGCGTTTCAAAGATGGGAGGATACCCAGTATTGCAGAGGAATATCAGGCAATTCCGGAAAAAATAAAAGCGGGAAATGCAGAGTTCATCAATGGGATAGATTACGAAGGATATCAGGTGAATGTACTGCGGTATGAAGATCAGAAAGAGAAAAATGGGGAAACCGTGACAACAATGTTTCAATGGATCACTTCACTTCAGATCACAGAGAAGAACGCAGAAAAGATGGCTGCAAAAGGGAGGCTTCGCTGGAAAATAGAGAATGAGGGATTCAACCGCCAGAAGAACTGGCAGGGCGATATCACACACGCATGCAGTTTTGATGGGAATGCGTTGAAAAACCATTACCTGATCTATCAGATAGCGGACTTCATCCGGCAGCTGTATGAGCATTTTTGGTTGGAAAAGAAAGGGATCAAGCGGACAATAAAAAATATATCTTCTGCACTGCTAGCCAGCTTTGGACGGCAACTAACAGGAGAAGATATATCAAAGAAGCGACTGGGTAAACCAGCCTTCGAATAAGGTAATTATAGCAGAGGAGGTGACGCCTGCCAAGAGGAAAATGCAAAATAGCATGAAAATTTATCCACAAAGATAGATAATGGGTATCAATCTATGAAGGAGATGTGGATAACTTTCCAATTTGGCAGGATAAATGTTCAAACCTATACGTATAAGGATTCATCATATATAAAGTGAAGTTCACCTTTCGGAACTGGGTTTTTATTGAAGTTTTGACTGTTTCATGGTAGTATTTTATTCGGATAATTATGCAAAAGTTGAGATGGGATATAAGATGAAAAAGAAGTCAGTAAAGAATATAAATCCTTCCATGAATAATAGTAAAGCTCAAAGAAAAGCGGGAAAAAATTATTTGGAAGAAGAGGCAAAGTATTGGTCGAAAGATTATACTAATGAACATATACGCGCCCAAATAAAGGAAAATAGCCAGATGTTTAGTTTGATAATAGGGATACTGACATTTGGCCTATTTATTATATTGCTGAGTTTTTTCATAGCTTATATTAAAATAGCGCCGGATGTATCTGTGTATCTATGGTTATCTGAGGAGTTGGGGAACCAGGTATGGGGACTGGTTATAGGAATACCTATAATGATTCTTGCAGGTGTGGGAATTCACGATGCTGACTCATTATGTATGATAAAACATATCCGGCCTGCTTGCAGTGGAAGAAGGTATAGTGCGCAAGAGATAGATGCACGGGTAAATGCTCCTGATACGATCTGGATTGGAGAACTGGGAGTTTTTGCAACCACTGAGGCTCTGATCGGTATTTATAAGGGCGTAACGGTAGTAGAATATGAAGACATAGCGCATATAGGTATAAAGGCAAGGCATCATATGAAAAAGACGACAAACGGCTCTTTGCGTGGAAGAATGAGTGCTGGCCGAGCAATGTATTACGCGCTGACAGATCATTATGACGAATGGGATACTTATTATATTGTTGTTTGGACGAAAAATCACCGAAGATTCATACTGACGGAAGTGCAA
>CADBNO010000203.1 GCA_902796105.1 uncultured Lachnospiraceae bacterium
GGGATCAAGGCCTATGATATTTACGGTCTGACGGAGCTCTCCGGTCCCGGGGTGGCGTTTGAGTGCAGTGCGCAGACCGGCATGCATATCAATGAGGATCACTTTATCGCAGAGATCATTGATCCGGAGACGGAGGAGGTCCTGCCGGATGGCGAGTGGGGCGAGCTGGTATTTACGGCTGTGGATAAAAAGGCGTTCCCGATGATGCGCTACCGCACCAGAGACATCTGCAGACTGAGCAGAGAGAAATGTTCCTGCGGACGTACCCATGTGAAGATGGAGAAGCCCAGGGGAAGATCCGATGATATGCTGATCATCCGCGGCGTGAACGTATTCCCGTCCCAGATCGAGACGGTTCTTCTGGAGCACGGATATCAGGCCAATTACCAGATCATTGTGGGACGTGTGAACAATACGGATACCCTGGACGTGCATGTGGAGATGACACCGGAGATGTTCACGGATAACGTGGGCGAGATCACGAAGCGGCAGAACGAGCTGGTGGCGGGATTGAAGTCTATGCTCGGCCTGAAGGCGAAGGTGACGTTGGTAGCGCCCAAGAGCATCACGAGAAGCGAAGGAAAAGCGGTGCGTGTGATCGATAACCGTAAGATTTGAGTAAAAGGAGGGGTTGCGGTATGAGTGTAAAGCAGATTTCTATTTTTCTGGAGAACAAGCCCGGCAAGATGTGCGAGATGACAGAAGTGTTGGCTTTGAACAAGATCAACATGAGGGCGCTCTCCCTGGCAGAGACGGAAGGGTTCGGTATCGTCAGGATCGTTGTGGATGATGTCTATGAGGCGACTACGGTGTTGAAGGACGCCGGATATATCAACAAGCTGACAAGTGTCATCGTGGTGGAGCTGCCGGATGTACCGGGCGGGTTGAATCAGATCCTGAAGGTTTTCGCACAGGAACAGATCAATCTGGAATATATGTATGCACTGTCGTCGGAAACATCCAAAAAGAATGCCTATATGATCTTCAGGGTGGACGATCATAAAGCGGCGGAGAGCGCATTGGGCAGAGCGGGGATCCGGGTGGTTTCCCAGGAGGAGATAGCGTCGTTGTGAGATGGCGGAGACGGTGCGATAGCGGGCACAGTGAAAGGGTCTCTGTGCTGCGATAGCAGGTAAGTAGAGAAAGAACGGAGCGATGGGAGGTTTGTCCTGTGGGGCAGACCTCTTTTTGATGTCCTTCCCGTGCGGAAAAAATGACGAATTATGTTTCCGAAATCAACGTGGCGGCTGTTATCGGGTACCGGGGAATGATGTGTTGGAGAATTTTGTGAAAAACCAGTTGACGGACGGATTCGGATGTGGTATAGTTTACAGGTGACATGAGATTTAGGTCTTTTTTTTATGCTTAAAAAACACGTGGAGGTAGGAAGAATGCGTACAAAGATTACATTGGCATGTACCGAGTGCAAACAGCGCAACTACAATACAACAAAAGAGAAAAAGAACCATCCGGACAGAATGGAGACCAAGAAGTATTGTAGATTCTGCAAGACGCATACGTTACACAAAGAGACGAAGTAATACAGAGCAAGTAGTTGTTCGGTGGAGGGCAAAATGGGAGATTCCGCAAATAAGCAGGATAAATCTGCTGAAAAGCAGTCCAAGCTCGGCACATTTTTTAAGGGTGTGAAGACGGAGTATGCCAAAATCACATGGCCTGACAGAGAGGCGACTGTGAAGCAATCCGTTGCCGTGGTTGCAATTTCTTTGGTAGTGGGAGTTCTGATCGCAGTGCTGGACTACATTTTCCAGTATGGCGTGAATTTCCTGACATCTTTATAAGAATAAGAGCGAGGGTGATTATATGGCAGAGGCAATGTGGTATGTAGTACATACCTATTCCGGATATGAAAATAAGGTCAAAGCCAATATTGAGAAGACCATCGAGAACAATCCCCATCTTGCAGAGCAGATCCTTGAGGTCAGAGTGCCGATGCAGGATGTTGTGGAGATCAAGAACGGGGCGAAGAAGACCGTTCCGAAGAAGATGTTTCCCGGCTATGTGCTTCTGAATATGGAAATGAACGATGACACATGGTATGTTGTGCGCAACACCCGTGGTGTTACCGGATTTGTCGGACCGGGAAGCAAACCGGTTCCCCTTACGGAAGCGGAAATGAAGCCGTTGGGAATCAAGACAGACAATGTCAGCATTGATTTTGCGGAGGGCGACAGTATCGCAGTGGTTGCCGGTGTCTGGAAGGATACAGTGGGCGTTGTGCAGAAACTGGATTTCAGCAAACAGACGGCGACGATCAATGTAGAATTGTTTGGCAGAGAGACCCCTGTGGAGATCAGCTTCGCAGAAGTGAGAAAACTTTGATCAAGAACAAGGTATTTCCCGACAGGTTTGCGCAGGATGGTTTGCGGGAAACGGTCGGTAAATATATGCAACATGGGATTGTGATCGGCGATCGAAAGATCGCGGACATTCCCGGTGGGAGCGGGAGCATTTCAGGGTTCCTGCGCCAGATTACCACATTATAGGAGGTGCCACAATGGCAAAGAAAGTAGAAGGATATATCAAATTACAGATTCCTGCCGGCAAAGCAACACCGGCTCCGCCTGTTGGTCCTGCATTGGGTCAGCATGGTGTGAACATCGTTGAATTCACAAAGCAGTTCAACGCAAGAACAGCAGATAAGGGTGACGTGATCATCCCTGTTGTCATCACTGTTTACGCAGACAGAAGCTTTAGTTTCATTACAAAGACTCCCCCCGCAGCAGTTCTGCTGAAGAAGGCCTGCAACATCAAGTCCGGTTCTGGTGTTCCGAACAAGACCAAGGTTGCTACCATCTCCAAGGCAAAGCTTCAGGAGATCGCTGAGCTGAAGATGCCGGATCTGAACGCGGCAAGCCTTGAGGCTGCTATGAGCATGATCGCCGGTACCGCACGCAGCATGGGTATCACAGTAGAAGACTAACTATTAACAATTGGGAGGCAAATGTCATAAGAACATTGCCGCTGGAACCTAGGAGGTAAAGTAAATGAAACATGGTAAGAAATATGCAGAGGCTGCAAAACTTGTAGACCGCGCAACATTTTATGAGCCGAACGATGCGATCGCACTGGTAAAGAAGACTGCAACCGCAAAGTTTGACGAGACGATCGAAGTACACATCAGAACAGGCTGTGACGGACGTCACGCTGAGCAGCAGATCCGTGGTGCGGTTGTACTGCCCAACGGTACCGGTAAGACGGTAAAGGTTCTGGTATTCGCAAAGGGCGATAAGGTAGCCGAGGCTGAGGCTGCAGGCGCTGATTACGTTGGCGGCGAGGAACTGATCCCGAAGATCCAGAACGAAGGCTGGCTTGATTTTGATGTAGTCGTAGCTACCCCTGATATGATGGGTGTGGTAGGTCGTCTCGGTAAGGTTCTGGGACCTAAGGGCTTGATGCCCAACCCTAAGGCCGGCACGGTAACCATGGATGTTACCAAGGCTGTAAATGATATCAAAGCCGGTAAGATCGAGTACAGACTTGATAAGACCAACATTGTACATGTACCTGTCGGTAAGGCTTCCTTCACCGAGGAGAAGCTGCTTGAGAACTTCAACGCATTGATGGATGCGATCGTAAAGGCTAAGCCCAGCGCTTTGAAGGGACAGTATTTAAGAAGCATCACCCTGACCAGTACCATGGGTCCTGGCGTGAAGGTGAGCGTAGCGAAGTTCTGATCGGTCCGGGTGAAAAAGAAAACGCACACGTGTTGAGAAAGACCTGCCTGCGGGGCAGGTCTTTCTTTGTCCTATAGAAGATCATGTGCGCAAGGATGCGGACAGATCGGACAGCTGTATGGAGCAAGTGAAAACAATTGAAAAAAATAAGAAAATACAGTTGACAACCGCAACAGATTATGATATGTTTGATAAGGTTTTCAAAACCAAGCCGAAGACAGTAGGTGTCAAACGTGAGTAGATCACAGATTTGACGTAAGCACAGCGCCTACCGAGGGGAGAATGATTTATGAAATTTTGCAGATTTTCGCAAAGGAAAGATTCTTCCCGTAAAGGGGAGATTTTTTATTTTATAAACTCCTTCGGCATCAAATCTAAAAGGAGGTAAAAAAATGGCAAAGGTTGAATTGAAACAGCCCATCGTAGATGAGATTTCTGAAAACATTAAGGATGCGCAGTCTGTTGTTCTGGTAGACTATCGCGGATTGACGGTTGATCAGGATACTCAGCTTCGTAAGAATCTGCGTGAGGCAGGAGTCATCTACAAAGTGTACAAGAATACTTACATGACTCGTGCATTCAAGGGCACTGATTTCGAGGCATTGGCTCCTTATCTTGAGGGCCCCAGTGCAGTTGCGATCTCCAAGGACGATGCAACTGCTCCCGCAAGAATTCTGGCTGAGTTTGCAAAGAAGGCAGACAAGCTGGAGATCAAGGGCGGTGTAGTAGAAGGCACCCTGTACGATGCAAAGGGAATGGCAACAATTTCCAGCATTCCTTCCAGAGAGGTTCTGCTCGGCAGACTGCTTGGAAGCTGGAAGAGCCCTGTTACCAACTTTGCTCGTGTCATGAATCAGCTGGCAGAAAAAGGCGGCGCGTCCGCATGTGCTGCATCCGCTGAGGAAGCACCTGCAGCAGAGTAAAAAGAACTGCCGCGGTAAGGCGGCGGGCGCAGAAGACGGGTGAATGCCCGATCTGTGAAACACACTGTAAACTAACAAATTTGAAAAATGGAGGAAATGAAAATGGCTAAATTGTCTATCGATGAGATCATCAGCGCTGTAGAAGAGCTCAGCGTATTAGAGTTGAATGACCTGGTAAAGGCTTGTGAGGAGAAGTTCGGCGTATCTGCAGCAGCAGGCGTTGTAGTAGCAGCAGCTGGTCCTGCAGCTGAGGCAGCAGAGGAGAAGACCGAGTTCGACGTTGAGCTGACTGAGGTTGGTGCTGAGAAGGTTAAGGTTATCAAGGTTGTTCGTGAGATCACCGGTCTTGGCCTGAAGGAAGCTAAGGACGCTGTTGAGGGCGCTCCCAAGGTTATCAAAGAGGGTGCTTCCAAGGCTGACGCTGAGGAGATCAAGAAGAAACTTGAGGAAGTTGGCGCTAAGGCTACCCTTAAGTAAGATCATCCCTGAATGTGAAAAATTGCAGATAACAGCTCCTGAGTATGGGAGCTGTTATCTTCTTTTTCCCTGATACATCTGTATGCCAGTCGATAATAATTCGCAATATCAGACCCGGAACATATCCGGAACACAAAATTCTTATTGTTTTCCCGAAAAAACAGCTTGACTATACATCCAACATATGGTATTATTTACGGTGCACTATTGCGTGGAGTGGGCTCACTATGCGCAAAAATCAAGAAAAACGGGGTGAAATGTCAATGGAAAAGAACAGAATACGTCCAATGACCGGCAACAAGGTTATGCGTATGAGTTATGCGAGACAGAAAGAGGTTCTGGAGATGCCCAACCTGATCGAAGTCCAGAAGGATTCCTATCAGTGGTTTTTGGATGAAGGCTTGAAGGAAGTCTTCGATGATATCTCCCCTATTGCTGACTATAGCGGCTCATTAAGCCTTGAGTTCGTTGATTTCGAGCTGTGCAGGGATGATGTGAAATATTCTATTGAAGAGTGTAAGGAAAGAGATGCGACTTATGCTGCTCCTTTGAAGGTGAAAGTACGCCTTTACAATAAGGAGAAGGAAGAGATCAGCGAACATGAGATCTTCATGGGCGATCTGCCTCTCATGACGGAGACAGGTACTTTCGTGATCAACGGTGCAGAGCGTGTGATCGTTAGCCAGTTGGTACGTTCTCCCGGTATCTATTATGGCATTGGTCATGATAAGATCGGTAAGAGACTGTTTTCCTGTACTGTAATTCCGAACCGTGGTGCATGGTTGGAGTATGAAACGGACTCCAATGATGTTTTCTATGTGCGTGTTGACAGAACCCGTAAGGTTCCCATCACAGTATTGATCCGTGCCCTCGGCATTGGTACCAATGATGAGATCCGCGAGCTGTTCGGAGATGAGCCCAAGATTGAAGCAAGTTTTGCAAAGGACACTGCTGAGAATTATCAGGAGGGTCTGCTTGAGTTATACAAAAAGATCCGTCCCGGAGAGCCTTTGAGCGTGGAGAGCGCTGAAAGCCTTATCAATTCGATGTTTTTTGACCCCAGAAGATATGACCTGGCTAAGGTCGGCAGATATAAATTCAATAAGAAGCTGGCACTGAGAAACAGGATCAGACATCAGATCCTGGCAGCCGATGTGGTAGATCCGTCTACAGGTGAAGTACTTGCAAGCGCCGGGGATAAGGTGACTGCGGAACTGGCAGACGAGATCCAGAACGCAGCAGTTCCGTTTGTGTATATCCAGACCGAGGAGAGAAACGTGAAGGTGCTCTCCAATATGATGGTTGACATGACGAACTTTATCGATTGCAATCCCAAGGATTTCGGCATTCGCGAGAAGGTCTATTATCCTGTGCTCGCACAGATCCTCGAGGAGTTCTCGGACGATCCGGAGAAGCTGGGCGAAGCGATCAAGAAAAATGTACATGAGCTGGTGCCGAAGCATATCACCAAGGAGGATATCCTGGCTTCCATCAATTACAATATTCATTTGGAGTATGGATTAGGCAATGATGACGATATCGATCATCTGGGCAACAGACGTATCCGTGCGGTTGGTGAGCTTTTGCAGAACCAGTACCGTGTCGGCCTGTCCAGAATGGAGCGCGTGGTGCGTGAGCGTATGACCACACATGACGCAGAGGATATTTCCCCGCAGAGCCTGATCAATATCAAGCCTGTGACGGCTGCGGTGAAGGAGTTTTTCGGTTCCTCCCAGTTGTCTCAGTTTATGGATCAGAACAACCCGCTGGGTGAGTTGACGCATAAGAGACGTCTGTCCGCATTGGGACCCGGTGGTCTGTCCAGAGACCGTGCCGGATTTGAGGTGCGAGATGTACATTATTCTCATTATGGCAGAATGTGCCCGATCGAGACCCCTGAAGGTCCCAACATCGGTCTGATCAACTCTTTGGCAAGCTATGCAAGAATTAACGAGTATGGATTTGTGGAGGCTCCTTATCGTAAGATCGACAAGAGTAATGCGGCGAATCCCCGTGTTACCGAGGAAGTTGTATATATGACTGCGGATGAGGAAGATAACTATCATGTAGCACAGGCGAATGAGCCTTTGGATGCTGAAGGACATTTTGTAAACAATATGGTGTCCGGTCGTTATCGCGAGGAGACACAGGCTTATCACAAAGAAGTATTTGAATATATGGACGTATCGCCGAGAATGGTATTCTCCGTGGCGACAGCGTTGATCCCGTTCTTGGAGAACGATGATGCAAACCGTGCGCTGATGGGTTCCAACATGCAGCGTCAGGCTGTGCCTCTTCTGATGACGGAAGCTCCGGTGGTCGGAACCGGCATGGAAGTGAAGACTGCGGTTGACTCCGGCGTATGTGTAGTGGCAAAGAAAGCAGGTAAGGTTACTTATGTATCTTCCAACCTGATCCGGATCACAGCGGATGACAATGAGAAGATGGAATATCATCTGACAAAGTTTTCCCGGTCCAACCAGTCCAACTGCTATAATCAGAAGCCTATCGTCATCAAGGGCGATCATGTGGAGGCAGGTGAAGTGATCGCTGACGGTCCTTCCACTTCCATGGGTGAACTGGCACTGGGTAAAAACCCGCTGATCGGTTTCATGACCTGGGAAGGTTATAACTACGAGGATGCGGTTCTTTTGAGTGAGAGACTTGTGCAGGAGGATGTTTATACTTCCGTGCACATTGAGGAATATGAGGCTGAGGCTCGTGACACCAAGCTGGGACCGGAAGAGATCACACGCGATGTTCCCGGTGTGGGTGATGATGCGCTGAAGGATCTGGATGACAGAGGTATCGTGCGTATCGGTGCTGAGGTTCGGGCCGGTGATATCCTGGTCGGCAAGGTGACTCCGAAGGGAGAGACAGAGCTGACTGCGGAGGAGAGACTGCTTCGCGCCATCTTCGGTGAGAAGGCGAGAGAGGTAAGGGATACTTCCCTGAAGGTGCCTCATGGTGAATACGGTATTGTGGTGGATGCCAAGGTGTTTACTCGCGAGAACAGTGATGAACTGGGACCGGGCGTAAATCAGGCAGTCCGCATTTATATCGCACAGAAGAGAAAGATTTCCGTGGGTGATAAGATGGCTGGTCGTCACGGTAACAAGGGTGTGGTTTCCCGTGTGCTTCCCGTGGAGGATATGCCTTATCTGCCTAACGGACGCCCGTTGGATATCGTGCTGAACCCTTTGGGCGTGCCTTCCCGTATGAACATCGGGCAGGTATTGGAGATCCATCTGTCTCTGGCGGCAAAAGCGCTTGGCTTTAATGTTGCAACACCTGTCTTTGACGGTGCGAACGAGCATGATATCATGGATACGCTGGATCTGGCCAACGACTATGCAAACCTTCCGTTTGATGCTGCAGAAGCGAAAGCATGGAAGGCGGAAGGACAGGCGACTACCGCTGACGGCAAAGAGTGGAAGGGTGAGACCTTTGAGAGCAAGCATAAGGCAGAACTGCTTCCGGAAGTATTTGCGTATCTCTCTGAGAACAGAGAGCACAGAGGCGTATGGAAGGGTGTGCCTATTTCCAGAGACGGTAAGGTTCGTCTGCGCGACGGAAGAACCGGTGAATATTTTGACAGTCCGGTTACCATCGGACACATGCATTATCTGAAGCTGCATCATCTGGTAGACGATAAGATCCATGCACGTTCTACCGGACCGTACTCCCTGGTGACGCAGCAGCCTTTGGGTGGTAAAGCCCAGTTTGGCGGACAGCGTTTCGGAGAAATGGAAGTTTGGGCTTTGGAGGCATACGGTGCATCTTATACACTGCAGGAGATCCTGACCGTGAAGTCCGATGATGTGGTAGGACGTGTGAAGACATATGAAGCGATCATCAAGGGTGATAACATTCCTGAGGCCGGTATTCCGGAGTCCTTCAAGGTATTGCTGAAGGAGCTGCAGGCTCTTGGTCTTGATGTGCGCGTACTCCGCGAGGATCAGACGGAAGTAGAGATCATGGAAACCGTCGATTATGGCGATACAGATTATCGTTATGAGATGGAGGGAGATCGTAAATATGACGACTATGATAGTGATTCTCTTGGTGAGATGGGTTATCAGGCGCAGGAATTTGATGAGAATGGCGAACTTGTAGACGCAGATGACGATTATGAAGATGATGCAGACTTCGATGATGAAGATGACAGCTTCGATGACGACAACGAATAAAAGAAGGGAGAAACAAAATGTCAGAAACAAAAACGGAAAGTTATCAGCCTATGACATTTGATGCCATCAAGATCGGGTTGGCATCACCTGAAAAAATTCGTGAGTGGTCCCACGGTGAGGTATTAAAGCCTGAGACGATCAATTACAGAACTTTGAAACCGGAGAGAGACGGTTTGTTCTGCGAGAAGATTTTCGGACCCAGCAAGGACTGGGAGTGCCATTGCGGTAAATACAAGAAGATCAGATATAAGGGTGTAGTCTGCGACAGGTGCGGCGTTGAGGTTACCAAGGCCAGCGTCCGCAGAGAGCGTATGGGACATATTGAGCTTGCCGCTCCTGTGTCACACATCTGGTATTTTAAGGGAATTCCCAGCCGTATGGGATTGATTTTGGACCTTTCTCCCAGGGTACTTGAGAAAGTGTTGTATTTTGCATCTTATATTGTATTGGATCCGGCGGATTCCGGACTGGAGAAGAGACAGATCCTCTCCGAGAAGGAATATCAGGATGCCAGAGAGACCTGGGGTAACAAATTCCGTGTAGGAATGGGAGCTGAAGCGATCAAGGAGCTGTTGCAGGAGGTTGATCTGGAGGCTGAGGCACAGGAACTGAAGGCCGGACTCAGAGATTCTTCCGGACAGAAACGTGCCCGCATTATCAAGAGACTGGAAGTAGTGGAAGCATTCCGTTGCTCCGGCAATAAACCGGAATGGATGATCATGGATGCGGTTCCGGTCATCCCGCCTGATCTGCGTCCTATGGTGCAGTTGGACGGCGGACGTTTTGCCACTTCCGATCTGAATGATCTGTACAGAAGGATCATCAACCGGAATAACCGTCTGAAGAGACTGTTGGAGCTGGGTGCTCCGGATATCATTGTGAGAAACGAGAAACGCATGCTGCAGGAAGCAGTAGATGCGCTGATCGATAACGGCAGACGCGGCAGACCGGTTACCGGCCCCGGCAACAGAGCATTGAAGTCCCTGTCTGACATGCTGAAGGGTAAATCCGGACGTTTCCGTCAGAACCTGTTGGGTAAGCGTGTGGACTATTCCGGACGTTCCGTTATCGTGGTAGGACCGGAACTGAAGATTTATCAGTGTGGTCTGCCTAAGGAGATGGCGATCGAGCTGTTCAAGCCTTTCGTGATGAAAGAGCTGGTGGCAAGAGGCATCAGTCAGAATATCAAGAATGCAAAGAAACTGGTGGAGAGACTGGATACCAGCGTATGGGATGTTCTGGAGGAAGTGATCAAAGAGCATCCGGTTATGCTGAACCGTGCTCCGACACTGCACAGACTGGGTATTCAGGCATTTGAGCCTATTTTGGTAGAGGGTAAAGCGATCAAGCTGCATCCGTTGGTATGTACGGCGTTTAACGCGGACTTCGACGGTGACCAGATGGCGGTACACCTTCCTTTGTCTGTTGAGGCACAGGCGGAGTGCAGATTCCTGCTGTTGTCTCCCAACAACCTGCTGAAGCCTTCCGACGGCGGCCCTGTGGCTGTGCCTTCTCAGGATATGGTGCTTGGTATTTATTACCTGACCCAGGAGAGAGAAAACGCGAAGGGCGAAGGCAAGTTCTTTAAGAATGTAAATGAAGCGATTTTGGCATATGAGAACCAGGTGATCACGCTGCATTCCCGGATCAAGGTACGTGTCTCCAAGGCTGATGCCGAGGGCAATGTAGTGACCGGTAATGTGGAGTCCACACTGGGCAGATTCCTCTTTAACGAGATCCTGCCGCAGGATCTTGGCTTCGTGGACAGAAGCAAGCCGGAGAACTTCCTGAAGCTGGAAGTGGATTTCCATGTAGGCAAAAAGGGTCTGAAGCAGATCCTGGAGAAGGTCATCAACACGCATGGCGCATCCAAGACTGCAGAGGTGCTGGATGATGTGAAGGCGATCGGTTACAAGTACTCCACCAGAGCGGCTATGACGGTATCTATTTCCGATATGACAGTGCCTGCGAAGAAGCCGGAGATGCTGGCTGCAGCACAGGCTACCGTAGATAAGATCTCTGCGAACTACAGACGTGGTCTGATCACAGAGGAAGAGCGTTATCGTGCGGTGGTAGAGACCTGGAATGAGACAGATGCCGAGCTGACCAAGGTGCTGCTCGACGGTTTGGATAAATACAATAATATCTTTATGATGGCAGACTCCGGAGCCCGTGGTTCCAACCAGCAGATCAAGCAGCTGGCAGGTATGCGTGGATTGATGGCGGATACAACCGGTAGAACCATTGAGCTGCCGATCAAGTCAAACTTCCGTGAAGGTCTGGATGTATTGGAGTATTTCATGTCCGCTCACGGTGCCCGTAAGGGTCTGTCCGATACCGCATTGCGTACAGCAGACTCCGGTTATCTGACCAGACGAATGGTTGATGTATCCCAGGAGCTTTCCATCCGTGAGGTGGACTGCTGCGAGGGCAAGGAAGAAATCCCGGGCATGGTGGTGAAAGCCTTCATGGACGGCAAGGAGACGATTGAGAGCCTGAAGGATCGTATCACAGGACGTTATTCCTGCGAGACGATCAAAGATAGAGACGGAAACGTGATCGTGAAGCGCAATCATATGATCACACCCAGCCGTGCTGCTAAGATCCTGAGCGTTGGCGTAAATGAAAACGGTGAGCCGGTTGAGGAGGTAAAGATCCGTACGATCCTGACCTGCCGTTCTCACGTGGGTATCTGCGCGAAGTGTTATGGGGCAAACATGGCTACCGGCGAAGCAGTTCAGGTAGGTGAGGCTGTCGGTATCATTGCAGCGCAGTCTATCGGTGAGCCCGGTACACAGCTGACCATGAGAACCTTCCATACCGGTGGTGTGGCAGGTGATGATATCACACAGGGTCTTCCCCGTGTCGAGGAACTGTTCGAGGCGCGTAAGCCGAAGGGTCTGGCTATCATTGCAGAGTTCGGCGGCAAGGCGGAGATCAGAGATACCAAGAAAAAGCGTGAGGTTGTGATCACCAATGAGGAGACCGGTGAGACCAAGGCTTATCTGATCCCTTACGGTTCCCGTATCAAGGTTATGGACGGTCAGGTGCTTGAGGCCGGCGATGAGTTGACCGAGGGTAGTGTAAATCCTCATGACCTGTTGAAGATCAAAGGTATCCGTGCTGTACAGGATTACATGCTGCGTGAAGTACAGCGTGTATATCGTCTGCAGGGTGTTGATATTGCAGATAAGCATATTGAAGTGCTGGTACGCCAGATGTTGAAGAAGGTGCGTATCGAGGATCATGGAGATACCGACTTCCTGCCCGGTACATTGGTGGATGTACTGGATTATGAGGAGATGAACGAGCAGCTTATTGCGGAGGGCAAACAGCCGGCAGAAGGCAAACGGATCATTCTCGGTATTACCAAGGCTGCTTTGGCAACAGATTCCTTCCTGTCAGCAGCATCCTTCCAGGAGACCACAAAGGTTCTGACGGAAGCTGCGATCAAGGGTAAGGTAGATAATCTGATCGGTCTGAAGGAAAACGTGATCATCGGTAAGCTGATCCCCGTAGGTACCGGTATGAAGCGATATCGGAATACTCGTCTGAGCACTGATGAGGTGAGAACCATCGACTTTGATGAGGAGTTTGATGAGGCAGAGGATGTTTCCCTGACAGCAGATGAGGAAGATGTAGCAGAAGAGACTGTTATGGCGACAAACGAAGAGGAATAATTCCGGGATCGGATCAAAACAATAAGATAAAGCTGTGGTATAGGGATATACCACAGCTTTCCGTCTACTATACAGGAGGAGCAGTTATGAAGGTATTGGTAACAGGCGTGAAAGGCCAGCTGGGTTATGACGTTGTCAATGAATTGACGGCAAGAGGACATGAAGCGATCGGAGTTGATGTGCAGGACATGGATATTACGGACGCAGAAGCCGTAGACAGGGTGATCAAAGCCGCCGCGCCGGATGCGGTGATCCATTGTGCTGCATATACAGCAGTAGATGCAGCAGAGGATAATGAGGAAATCTGCCGCAGGGTAAATGCAGGCGGTACGCAGAATATCGCAAATGTCTGCAAAGAGTTGGACATCAAGATGATCTATATCAGTACGGATTATGTTTTCAACGGGGAAGGAGAGCGCCCATGGGAGCCTGATGACAGGAGGGAACCTGTGAGCGTGTACGGCCAGACCAAGTACGAGGGAGAACTGGCAGTACAGAACACGCTGGAAAAATATTTTATCGTCCGGATCGCGTGGGTATTTGGTATTAACGGAAAAAATTTTGTGAAGACGATGCTGAAACTGGCGGAGACACACGACACGCTGCGGGTGGTGGATGATCAGTTCGGATCGCCGACTTACACGTTTGATCTGTCCAAGCTGTTGGTGGATATGATCGAGACAGAGAAATACGGCGTGTACCATGCGACCAACGAGGGTATCTGTTCCTGGTATGAATTTGCCTGTGCGATCTTCAAGGAAGCCGGATTGGGAGACAAGATCACGGTGAATCCGGTCAGCACGGCAGAGTACGGCGCTAAGGCTTCACGTCCCGCGAACAGTCGTATGAGCAAGGAAAAGCTGACACAGAACGGCTTTAAGAAGCTTCCGCCGTGGCAGGATGCGCTGAAGAGATATGTGGCTGAATTGAAGAAGTAACAGATTGTATTTTTTTCAAAACATTCGGAAAAAACTGCTAAAACTGCATAAAATCGTTAAAAATAAGATTGACAATGCTCCGTCTAACAAGTATACTATTTTAGTGTGCCGCCTTAGGCGGAGCATATTCTATTGTAAAAATCATAAACAGAAAGAGGTGAAACAGAATGCCAACATTTAACCAGTTAGTAAGAAAGGGACGTCAGACCGCTGTTAAGAAGTCTACAGCTCCTGCACTGCAGAAGGGTTACAACTCTCTGCACAAGAAGGCTACAGATACCTCCGCTCCTCAGAAGCGTGGTGTTTGTACTGCTGTTAAGACTGCAACCCCTAAGAAGCCTAACTCCGCACTGAGAAAGATTGCCAGAGTACGTCTTTCCAACGGTATCGAGGTTACCAGCTATATTCCCGGCGAAGGTCACAACCTTCAGGAGCATAGCGTGGTTCTGATCCGTGGCGGCAGAGTTAAGGATCTTCCCGGTACCAGATATCACATCATCCGTGGTACTTTGGATACAGCAGGTGTTGCAAACAGAAAGCAGGCTCGTTCCAAGTACGGCGCTAAGAGACCGAAGGCTGCTAAGAAGTGATCCTGATTCGCGTCAACTTTGTACTACACTAAAACGAAACTAAGAAAAGTGTTGGATTCTGTATTGTTTTATAAAGCAAGTAAGAGACCGCACGAACACTTGGGGAAACACATGTGAGTACCGATGATTTATTATTATTAATAAGGAGGGAAGAAACGTGCCACGTAAAGGACATATTCAGAAGAGAGATGTATTGGCAGATCCTTTGTACGACAATAAGGTTGTCACCAAGCTGATCAACAATATCATGCTGGATGGCAAGAAGGGCGTAGCTCAGAAGATCGTATACGGAGCATTTGCCAAAGTAGAGGAGAAGGCTGGAAAGCCTGCACTCGAAGTATTTGAAGAGGCTATGAATAACATCATGCCCTCTCTGGAAGTAAAAGCGAGACGTATCGGTGGTGCTACCTATCAGGTACCTATCGAAGTTCGCGCTGACAGACGTCAGGCTCTTGGCCTTCGTTGGTTGACCATGTTCTCTCGCAAGAGAAGCGAGAAGACCATGGAGGAGAGACTGGCAAATGAGATCCTTGACGCAGCGAACAATACCGGTGCTGCAGTTAAGAGAAAAGAAGACATGCACAAGATGGCAGAGGCAAACAAGGCCTTCGCTCATTATCGTTTCTAGTCTTTGCACACTAAATTA
>CADBNO010000204.1 GCA_902796105.1 uncultured Lachnospiraceae bacterium
AAAAAGGCAGGCGCCCCTTCCTCGGGGTACGCCTGCCTTATGACGTCCATATAAACTGTGCGATGACCTTATTTCACCACAAGATTCACCAATCTGCCGGGTACATAGATTTCTTTCACAATATTGCCGGAAAGCTTATCTCCCAAAGCTTCCTTTGCCGCAGCGATGACGCTCTCCTTGTCCGCATCCTTGGACACCATGATCGTAGCGCGGATCTTACCGTTCAGCTGCACGCCGACTTCAACACTGCTCTCCACCGTCTTTGCTTCTTCATATTCCGGCCAGGTGGTCTGATATACTCTGCCTTCATAACCGGCTACGGACCAAAGCTCCTCCGTAATATGCGGAGCCACAGGATTTAACAGGGTGAGCAGAGTTTTATACTCTCCCCTTGTCACTGCGTTTTTCTTGTAGAATTCATTGATCAGTGACATCATCGCAGCAATGGCTGTATTGTATTTCAGGTTCTCAAAATCACCGGATACCTTCTTGATGGTCTGATGCATCTTAGTCTCCAGATCGGCACTATAGCCGTCTCCGTCCACCAGAATATCCTGCAGTTTCCAGACTCTCTCCAGGAATCTGCGGCATCCCTTCACGCCGTCTTCACTCCATGCGGCAGCCAGATCAAACGCCCCGATGAACATCTCATAGGTGCGCAGGGTATCTGCGCCGTAATCCTGAACAATATCGTCCGGATTCACCACATTTCCGCGGGATTTGGACATCTTTTCGCCATTGGAGCCAAGGATCATGCCGTGGCTGGTACGCTTTTGATACGGCTCCGGACAAGGTACCACCTTCTCATCATACAAAAATCTGTGCCAGAATCTGGAATAAAGCAAATGCAGTGTCGTATGCTCCATACCACCATTGTACCAGTCAACCGGCAGCCAGTATTCCAAAGCTTCCTTGCTGGCCAGGGCTTCTTTATTCTTCGGATCGGTATAACGAAGGAAATACCAGGAAGAACCGGCCCACTGAGGCATAGTATCCGTCTCACGCTTTGCGGGACCACCACAGTGCGGGCAGGTTACATTTACCCATTCGGTCATTGCCGCTAAAGGAGACTCTCCGTTATCGGTAGGCATATAGCTCTCCACCTCCGGAAGCTCAAGAGGAAGCTCGCTCTCCTCCAAAGGCACGTAACCGCAATGCTCGCAATGAATGATAGGTATGGGCTCACCCCAATAACGCTGTCTGGAGAATACCCAGTCACGCAGCTTGAAATTGGTCTTGCTGGTACCGATCCCCTTCTCCTCCAGAAAAGCAATGATCTTCTTTTTTGCCTCTGCAACGGACAATCCGTTCAGAAACTCTGAATTCACCAGCGTCCCCGTGGCCACATCCGTATAAACCTGTTCCTGTACACTGACAGGGCTGCCTGCCACAACCTCAATGATCGGCAGGTTAAACTTCTTAGCAAAATCCCAGTCTCTCTCATCATGCGCAGGAACCGCCATGATCGCTCCGGTACCGTAGGTCATTAAAACATAATCCGAGATCCAGATGGGAATTTCCTTTCCGTTGACCGGATTAGTCGCAGTAAGGCCTTCGATCTGTACACCGGTCTTGTCCTTCGCCAGTTCCGTCCTCTCGAAATCAGACTTTTTGGCTGCCTGCTCTCTGTATGCCATCAGCTCATCATAATTTCCGATCTCCTCTTTATATTTCTCCAGAAGCGGATGCTCCGGAGAAATAACCATATAAGTTGCACCGAACAGGGTATCCGGTCTGGTCGTATAAACACGAAGCTTGTCCTCTTTACCGGTAAGTGCAAAGTCAACCTCTGCCCCCTGGGATTTACCGATCCAGTTCCTTTGGGATACCTTGACACGCTCAATGTAATCCACCGTATCCAGTCCCTGCAGAAGCTTGTCGGCATATTCAGTGATCTTTAGCATCCACTGGCTCTTGACCTTACGCACGACCTCCGATCCGCAACGCTCACAGACACCGTTCACTACTTCCTCGTTGGCCAGACCGACCTTACAGGAGGTACACCAGTTGATGGGCATCTCCGTCTTATAAGCCAATCCGTCCTTGAACAGTTTCAAAAAGATCCACTGGGTCCACTTATAATAATCCGGATCGGTCGTGTTGATCTCCCTGTCCCAGTCAAAGGAA
>CADBNO010000205.1 GCA_902796105.1 uncultured Lachnospiraceae bacterium
ACATTTGTTTTTCTTGCATGTTTTAACGAGAAAGCTGATTTGCGAAGCAAATCAAAAGAGCTGCGAAGCAGCGGGCTTTCGAGTTTATGATAAAAAACATGTAGAAGAAAAACAAGCAGCTGCGAAGCAGCGAGCTTTCGAGTTAATGATAAAAAACATGTAGAAGAAAAACAAGCGGCTGCGAAGCAGCGGGCTTTCGAGGATACAGGAAGGGTAAAAACTTATGAAAGTCAAATGCAAATATTGTGACTCGCTCATAGACGATACCTATACCAATTGTCCCAACTGCGGGGCGGCGTTGGATACGGTTCAGCGCTTTGCGAACAAGCAGCCGCAGACCATCGAGGAACTGCAGAAGTGGTATACGGCAATGAAACTGCCGGCAGAAGAGGTGACACGCTTCTTCATCGGTAAGGACATCAAGGAACCGCGCGCTTTCGGGATTTACAATGATGCGGACGGTGAATTTGTCGTCTATAAAAACAAGTCGGACGGCAGCAGGGCTGTGCGCTATCAAGGCACAGATGAAGCCTATGCGGTCAACGAAATCTATCAGCGTCTGAAAGAGGAGATCGTTAACCAGAAGGATCACAATGCGGAACGCAGACTGCAACAGGCAAGACAGATTGAGGCGGATTATCAGAATAACACAGTCAAGAACAGAAAGCGTCGCAGATTTTCCGGCAGGGTATTATGGATCCTGGTTTTATTCATGTATATCGCTGTTTCTTACTTCATGAATCTGATGAATGCTGTAAAGAGTGAGCTTGAATCGCCGGTTTCCCCGTTACTATCATCAGGATATTACAGCTATGAGGGATCGGATTATTATCTTCAGGGATTTGACTGGTATTACTATGATGCGTCAAATGATGAATGGGAACACACCGTGGTGGATCAGCTGCCGGAGGCTGTGGCAAACGACTACGATGGCTATTATCGTATTTATGATCATGAGGGACTTCCGTTTGAAGATACATCCTGGTACCAAAATTGGGATAATTACAGCAGTTATGACAGTTACGATAATGACAGCTATGACTGGGATGATGATTACGGGTGGGATTCAAATGATTCCTGGGACTCCTATGACACAGACTGGGATTCGGACTGGTGATGATATCTGATCAGATTTTTGAAAAACGCAGTCCCAGCGAGTTTACCTCGATAGTCTGAGAAACTGGTTCCAGATTGGTTTGGAAGTGTCCTGCATGCAGGAGTTTTTGGAGAAAATATCATAAAGGTATAGAAATACAGAAGGCTAAAAGGAATATTTTATGGCTTACAAAGCGCTTCTTTTCGACTTTGATTATACGTTGGGTGACTCCACTAATGGCATTGTTCTCAGCGTCAATTATGCGCTTGTAAAACTTGGGCATGTGCAAAAGAGTGTGGAGGACATCAGAAAGACAATAGGTCTGTCATTAAAAGATACTTATTTTGCATTAACCGGGGGCAATAACATTAATGAGGAGATGCTATTTTCAAAGCATTTTAAGGAGAAAGCAGATGAAGTTATGGTTGACAACACGGAGCTATATCTGAATGTAAAAGAGAGCTTGTCATGTCTTAGATTTCATGGTTGCAAAACCGGTATTGTGACAACAAAGTTTCATTATTGAATTCAGCAGATTTTACAGAAGTGTCAGGTGCCTGATTTGGTTGATTTGATTGTGGGTGCAGAGGATGTACAAATAGAAAAACCGAATCCGGAGGGATTGCTTCTGGCTGTGGAGCAGCTTGGTATACGAAAAGAAGAAGTTTTGTATGTCGGGGATAGTCTTGTGGATGCGCAGACAGCTCAAAATGCAGGCATCAGCTTTGCGGGAGTCCTGACCGGAACAACCACGCGAGGGGAATTTGAAGATTATCCCAATTTATATATCGGGGATACCGTAGCGGAAATTGTGGACTATGTTTTATAGAGGGCTCACTTCTCATTCTGCTTCCGGTATTTCAACGGACTCATTCCGATCGCTCGCTTGAACTGAGAGGTGAGGTTTCCGGGGTAGGGATAACCGGTCTCATAGGCAATCTCCGTCACAGATTTGTCGGAGTGCAGGAGCAGTTCGCAGACCGCACGGAGCTTCACTTCCGCCAGGTATTCCGAGTAGGTGCGGTTTAACTGTTTTTTGAACAGTCTGGAAAAGTAGGCATTGGAAAAACCGGCATAGGCAGCCACTTCCTCCAGGGTGGGATTCTTGGCATAATGTTTTCCGATGTAGTAAACAGCATTAATGATTTCCGGTGTCAGCGGCGTGTCGGGGACAAAGCCGTCCATGTCCGGCAGGCGCTTGTCTAAAAGAATGGTAAATAATCTGTACAAAAGGGTTTGCAGCGCATAGTCACGATGCGGGGCAGACCCTTCGTATTCTTTCCGCATTTCAGCAAATAAATGATACACTTCCTCTCTGTCCTCATCATGAAAATAGTTGATCGGGTGGGCATAGAGGTTGTCCAGGGTGTGCTGCCCGAATTTCAGGACAAAATCCTGCGCGAATTCCGGTGTAAATTTCAACAGGTAGTTTTCATAAGGCGCATTGGAAGCCGGAAAAGTCCGATGGTAGACATAAGGCGGCAGCAGTCCGAGGCAGCCCTGGTGTTGGATGTATGCACCTGTGGAGGTGATGGTGTAGCGGTCACCGGAGAGTAGCAGTCCCATCTGGTAAAAGCCGGGTGCCACTTCCAGAGTAGGCATCTCTGTGGTGGCGGGAAGGGAGCGTCGGGCGATATAGAAGTTTTGACCTTTCGGAAGTGGGTAAGGCATGGCGGGTTCTCCTTTGGATAATTTGATTATATCCAGTATGTCATCTGTGAATAAAAAAATCAAGTATAAGAGTAGAATGTGATAAGAAAATCATTTGCAAATGTGCTAGAATGAATATAAGCTGGAATGAATATAAGTAAAATATAGGCTGAGGCAGGAGGGTGAGAAAAATGGTACGGGAAGTCAAGGAGCAGGATAGGGATGCATTGCTGGAATTGTATTTGTTTTTGCATGAGGATCGTATTCCAGATTGCACGGATCGCTTGATGGAGACATGGAAGCAGATCCTGGATGATGTAAATCATCATATTATTGTCTATGAACAGGACGGGCGGATCATATCCTCCTGTGTCTGTGTCATTATCCCGAACCTGACAAGAGGTGTGCGCCCTTATGCGTTTATAGAAAACGTGGTAACGCATTCTGATTATCGTGGGTGCGGGTTTGCTACGGCTTGTCTGAATTATGCCAGACAGATCGCAGTGGAAAATGATTGTTATAAGATGATGCTTTTGACAGGTTCTAAAAAAGAGGAAACGTTGAATTTTTATAAAAAGGCGGGGTATAACAGCGAGGATAAGACCGCTTTTATACAGTGGTTGTGATGCGGATAAGTATTGCGGATAAGTATGAGAGAGGGCGAGAAGATGTTACATGCGAAATTCACAAAATTTGCGGTGAAATATCTGCCGCTATTGATGGTGGAGGCTATAGCCGCGGTGCTTCTAAGCATAGTGGAAGTGCGGGGAAATGATATTGTGGGCGGAGTGATCGATATAATGTTGTCAGGGGAGGCTGTGGATTTTTCGTCTTTTTTCATGTTGTTTTTGGCCTTGACGGGGGCGGGATTCGTGTGTGCTTTTGTGCAGAAATATAGTGCCTGTGCATATGCAAACAAGGTGAGTGCGGCATACCGCGGATGCATTGCGGACAAGCTATACCGCATGGAGTATGTATTTTTTGACCGCAATAATTCTGCATCGGTTTTGAATAAAATGAGCGGGGATATTTCAGAGATTTCCGGCCTGTTGGAACAGGCATTTCCGGATGTGTTGGATTGCGTGTTCGCGCTGAGTGTGTATACGGTATATATTTTTCGGTTGAATCATGGATTGTTTTTTCTGATGTTGGTGCTTTATCCGGTGATCTTTACGACGGCAAACCGGTTTGCGAAGAAGCTGAACGTTTTGGCGGCTGTGCACAGACAGAAGACAGATGATATGGCGGAGATCACACAGGATGCGGTGAGCGGAATTCTGGTACTGCGTAGCTTTGCGCTGGAGGAGCTTTTCCTGAGGAAGATGCGGGCTGCGGCGGAGGCGTTGGTGCAGAATGAGCAGAAACGGGTGCGGATCACGAATAATACTTTGGTGGTGCGGAAACTTCTGCAATGGCTGCCGAATATTTTGTGCGCAGTTTATGCGTTGGTGTTGGTGGAACGTGGAACATTGACGTTGGGGGCGCTGCTGGCATTTGTAATGGTGCTGGCGAAATTTGTGGAAGCCTTTGTGCATCTGCCTTTCTGCTATGTGGATGCACAGGCGGGGTTTGTGAGTATCCGGCGCGTGGAGGAGATTTTGAATGCGGCGGAGGAGACAAGCGGGGAGAAGCCGGAGGCGAAACCGACTGCAGAGAATCTTGGGGAAAATAAGACAGAAAAACCTGCCATAGAATTTGAGGATGTGCACTTTGGGTATGAGGCAGAAAAGGAAGTATTGTGCGGAGTAAACTTCACTGTGGCCCAAGGGGAGCATATTGCGATCATCGGAGAGTCCGGCGCGGGCAAGAGTACAGTGTTCCGATTGCTCTGCGGATTTTATAGGCCAACGGCGGGAAGTATCCGAATTTTTGGCAGAGAACTGCGGGAGTGGGAGCTGGCAGCGGCAAGGGACCGGATTGCGTTGGTGTCTCAGGACATTTTTCTGTTTCCGGTATCGGTGTATGAAAATCTCTCTTTTGGAAACAGGGAGGCGGACCGGGCGCAGATTGAGGAGGCGTGCAGGCAGGCGGAGATCCATGCGTTTATCATGAGCCTTCCGCAAGGGTATGACACGGTTGTGGGTGAGCGCGGGGCACTTTTGTCCGGAGGGCAGAAACAGCGGATTTCGATTGCAAGGGCATTGTTGAAGGATGCGCCGATCCTGCTTCTGGATGAGCCGACTTCAGCGATTGATGTGGGGACGGAGGAGTTGATCCAAAGGGCACTTAGCAAGGTAACGGAGGGGCGCACCTGTATTACGATCGCGCACAGACTTTCCACAATTCAGGACAGCGACAGAATTCTGAAGTTGTCGGAGGGGAGGCTTGCGGAGGAGACTTTGCAGGAGGTTATGAAATGAAAGGGTTATGGAGGATATTTGGTAGATCCATGAGGGCGATGGGGCGTAGACTTCCGGTGTATCTGATCGCAATTTTCTTTATGAGTACCGGATTTTCGGCATTTGCTGTCATGGAAGGTCTGCTGATGAAAAGTGTGGTGGATATTGCGCAGAGCGGGCGGTATGCGGATATGGGTATCACTTTTGGGACGATCATTTTGGCAGGCGCCGTGCTGTTGATCGTGTATCGGTTTGCGGCGGTGACATACAACGTAGAGGCGAAGCGGATGTTCGGAAAGCTTTCGGAGGAAGTGCTGGATGCGTCCATTCATCTGCCCTATGTGTACTTTGAGAAACACCACAGTGGAGAGATTATTTCGAAACTGTCCTATGACTTGGGAAAGATGGGGGATATTTACGGGTCGCGCTTCCGGCGTGTGGTGATGCCTGTTTTGGAAGTGATCGTGTACATGATCCCTATGTGTATTCTGGATTTCAGACTGAGCCTGTGTCTGATGGGTGTAAATGTGGTGCTGCTGCTTTTGGATATGCTCACGCTGGAGCCGATGCATAAGGTTCGAAAGCGGTTGTCTGAACATAATGGACGCATGACAAATGCGCTGTCCAATCTGCTGCAGGGCATGGAGCAGGTACGGATGAACCGTGCGGGATATGAGTATGTGGAGCATTTTCAGGAAGAAAATCGGGCTTACGCGAAGGCGTATCGGGGGCAGATTTTGCTGTCCTCGATTCTGGAGAGCGCGGACAGAGGATTTCATTTGCTGGCATCACTGTTTTTCCTGATGGTGGGCGTATTCTTTGTGGACAAAGGCTATTCCACACTGGGCGGACTGGCGGCAATTTATACGATGTATGTGCGGTTCTCCAATAGTTTCCGCTCGCTGGGAAAATATTTGCCTGAATTGGTGGGATGTCTGTCCAATGCGGAGAATATTCTCACTTTTTTGGCGGAGGAAAGGGAGCGGAGCGAAGGGAATGGAGAACGCAACAGAGATGGAAATGTTTCCGGAGAAACCTTACGGATTGCAGGGTTGAATTTTGCCTACGACAGAGGGACGGAGGTGCTTTCGGATTTTTCTCTGGCGGTGGAGAAAGGAGAATGTCTGGCGATCACGGGACCTTCCGGCTGCGGAAAGACCACGCTGTCCAAACTGCTGTTAGGGCTATACGGAGCACCGGAGAGCGGAGAGATTTTGGTGGGCGGGCGCAGTATGCGCCATATGTCCCTTGCCACTCTGCGGGAGCAGATCGCCTATGTGCCGCAGGAGTCCTATCTGTTTCAGGGAACGGTGAAGGAGAATATCGGTTGTGCGAAGGAAGGAGCTTCGGAAGAGGAGATCATTGCGGCGGCAAAGATTGCCAATGCCGACGGGTTTATCAGGGAACTTCCGGAAGGGTATGAGACGATTATGGGCGAGCGGGGACGGAACCTGTCTGGCGGTCAGAGGCAGCGGATCGCGATTGCACGTGCGGTTTTAAAAGATGCTCCGATTCTCCTGTTGGATGAGGCAACTTCCGCGTTGGATCAGGAGTCGGAAAGGCTGATCAACGAAGCGCTGCGTCGGTTGAAGGGGAAGAAGACGATAGTCATGATCGCACATCGTCCGGCAACGATTGCATTGGCGGATAGAGTTTGCAGGATGGGGTAAGTGGCGGATTACATGCAATATGCAATAGAATTCTATACGGTTGCTTTAGAGGGATAATATTGTTGTATCATGCAGCTTTTATAAATTCGGATTTGGAAAGGTAGACAAGTATGGAGATAAGACGATTCAAGCAGGAAGATGCTGAGGAAACTGCACAAGTGATAGCAGAAACTTTAAGAAGAAGCAATGGTAAGGATTATCCGCAACAATACATTGAAAAAAACATATCTTCACATAGCGCAGATGCGTTGATGAAGCTTGCAAAAGAAAGGCACATGTACGTTGTATGTGATAAAGAGCGGATTGTTGGAACCGGTGGTATTGCCGGCTTTTGGGGGAGTATTACGGAAAGTATTTTGCTCACTATATTCGTTCTGCCTGAATATCAGGGAAAAGGAATAGGCAGGCAGATTAT
>CADBNO010000206.1 GCA_902796105.1 uncultured Lachnospiraceae bacterium
AGGATATTTGACAAAAAAGCACAAAGAAAAGCCTTAAATTTCCATAAATTTTGAACGATTGCGTCAATTCAAATTGTTGACATACCATTTAAAACGCATTATACTATAGAAGATAGCGGGTAGTTGCGGATATTTTTTCCTGAAACTGCTTAAAAAAGAGGTACAGTACATGGGATTTATTGATATGCACTCACATGTTCTGCCGAATATGGATGACGGTTCCCATAGCGACGAGCAATCCCTTGAGATGCTGCGCATTGCGTATGATGAAGGCACGGATGTTATATATGCTACGCCCCATAATATGCCGGGCAAGGGAAGACCTTCGCCGGAACAGGTATATGCGGCAGTTGACCGACTGCAGAATCTGGCGGATGATGCAGGGATCCCAATCCAGATCCTTCCGGGTACGGAATATTATTTCCGTGAGGAAGTAATGGATATTTTCGAGGAGGACAGAGCCATTCCTTTCGGGGATTCGGAGTATGTTCTGGTTGAATTTGACCCGATGGCGGAACGCAATTACATACGCAATTCCTTGCGCGATATCCGCGGAACCAATTATATTCCCGTGCTTGCACATATTGAGCGGTACGTGAAGGCTATGGAAGATATGGAATTTGTGGAGGGATTGCAGAAGCTTGGCGTGCTGATCCAGGTCAATGCGGCATCCGTGACAGGAGACAACGGCTGGAAGGCCAAAGCAGACACCAAAAAACTGCTGAAGAGACATCTTGTGGATTTTATCGGCACAGATGCACATAATAACAGCAGCAGAGCACCGAAGATGGCGAAGTGTGCTGACATTCTTTATAAGAAGTACGGCAGCGAATATGCGGAAGAACTTCTGTTCGGTAATGCCGAGTATTATTTTATGAAAGGTTCGGATGGACAGTAGAATGGATATAAGTAATAACAGACCGGAAGATGATGAAATAGAAATAGATCTGGGAGAGGTGTTCTTCCTCCTGCTGAGCAGAGTATGGTTCATCCTGATCTGCGGTATATTGGCAGGCGTGGCAGGTTACCTGATCAGCACCTTCGTGATCACGGATCTCTACCAGTCAACGACCAAGGTATACATTTTGAACAAGGACAGTGGCAGCGGCAGCCTGACTACCAGCGATCTGCAGATCGGTACGCAGCTGACAAAGGACTATGTGGAGATGATCACCAGCCGGTCCGTGCTCGAGAAGGTGATCGCGGATAATTCTCTGGAGGATGAGACATACGGTTCACTGGTAAAGAAGACATCCGTCAAGACCGCCAATGATACCCGTATCATTTCCATTACCGTGACGGATCCCAGTCCCCTGAAGGCACAGTACCTTGCCGATGAGATCCGCAAGGTCGCGGCAGAGCGTATTGAGGAAGTGATGAATATTGAGGCGGTAAACACGGTGGATGAGGCAAATCTTCCCACGTCACCTTCCAGCCCCAATGTCATGAAATGGGCAGCCATTGGTTTCCTGCTGGGAGCCTTTGCCTGTGCTGGATTGGTCGTAGTGCGGTATATGCTGGATGATACTATCAAGACGTCCGAGGATGTGGAGAAATATCTGGGCATGAGTACGCTGGGCATGATCCCGGTTGCAAAGGAAGAGGATAAACACAAGAGCCGCAGATCCGCCAAGGCTTCTGCGTCCGGAAGCACACATCATCGCGACAGCGGTTCCACGCACTCTGCGCAGGAGCACGCTTCCACGTTGACTTTCGAGCCGGATCAGACAATCGATCTGGAAGAGCCTGTGAAGGAAAAGGAAGCAGAGCAGGAGCCGGTTGCACCGGTGGAGGAAGCGCCGGAGACGACGCAGGAAGAGAAAGCAGAGCAGGAGAGTTAAGCCATGCAGGCAATAGAATTAAACCATGAAGAATTAGATTTCCGTACCAAAGAGGCTTACAAGTCTCTGCGTACCAATATTGAGTTTACCGGGGATGACGTGAAGGTGATCTGCATCACAAGCTGCACACCCAGCGAAGGGAAAAGCACCACCTCCTTCGAGCTGGCGAAGACCTTTGCGCAGAGCGGCAAGAGAACCTTACTGATTGATGCGGATCTGCGAAAGTCTGTCATGAGAGAGCGTCATAAAAAGGGTAAAGTGCGACTGGGGCTGACGAATTATCTGGTAGGAAAAGCACCCCTGGAGGATACCATGTGTTCTACGGATGTCAATTATCTGTACATGATCTTCTCCGGACCGGTACCGCCCAATCCCAGTGAGATCCTGGGGAATTCCCGCTTTGAGAAGTTGGTGGAATTCGCCAGACAGAAGTTTGACATGGTCATTATTGATACGCCGCCTTTGGGCAGTGTCATCGACACGGCGGTGGTTTCCAGATTTTGTGACGGGGTTGTTATGGTCATCGCCAGTGGCGACATCAGTTATCACTTTGCGAGAAAAGTCAAGGAACAGCTGGATGTGACCGGTTGTCGTATTCTGGGCTGTGTGCTGAATAAGGTTGAGATGGGCGGCAAGGGTTACTACGGCAAGTATTACGGTAAGTATTACGGCAAGTATTACGGCAAATATTACGGAAAGTATTATGGCAGATATGGAGAAGAATCATAAGAACAACCAAAATCAAATATGGAAGATCGCGACGGTAGTCTGCGTGGTTCTGGCTGTGGTCGCGCTCGGCATCTTCGGAGTGCGCAAGATACAGCAGGGGCAGCGCGAGGCGGAACTGGCACAGTTGGCGTCCCGGAATACTATACCGGCGGAGACCCAAACCCCGCAGAGTACGGAACCTTCACAGGCATCTACAGCAGCGGAGGAACCTTCCACCGGGGAGCCGGATATTTTAGAGGAACTGAGTGTCCCCATCCCGGAGAAAGAGGTGGATTTCGAGAAGCTGCAGGCAGAGACCAACAAGGATATCTACGCGTGGATCTATCTTCCGGACTCTATGATCGATTATCCGGTGCTCCAGCACCCGTCCAACAATACCTATTATCTGGAATACAATCTGGACGGAAGCAAAGGGTATCCCGGCTGTATTTATACCGAGAACTACAATAAAAAAGATTTTTCCGATCCTGTGACCGTGATGTACGGACATAACATGAAGAGCGGCGCCATGTTTGCAGGACTTCATAAATTTGAGGATGCAGAGTATTTTGAACAGCATCCGTATGTGTATGTGTATACACCGGAGAAAATGTTAGTGTACCGGATCTTTGCCGCATCTGAGTACAGTGACAAACATATCCTTCTGAACTATGATTTTAAGAAGGATGGTGCAGTCAATGGTTTTTTGGCGGAAGTTACCAGCTCCAGAAGCATGGGAAACCATTATAATGAAGAGGTGGAGATAGATCCGGAGAACAGTCATATTCTGGTGCTGTCCACCTGTATCTCCAAAAAGCCGAACAATCGTTACCTGGTGTTGGGAGTGTTGCTGAATGAGGATTAGTGTGCGGTTGTACCGTATTATTGCAAAATGCATACTGGCATTTGTGATGATCGTCCTCGTCGGCGTACTGATATTTGTAGGTCTGCAGGTATCCGGTAAGAACAAGCTCTACAGCAGACAGGGACAGACCGGACCGAACCTGAGCCAGGCTCATCTTCCGAGCGAAAGCGTGGAGGAGAGTTCTCAGACGGCAGCAACAGAGGTGCCGGAGCCGGACAACTGGGAAGAAGGCGATATCCGCTATAACGGCGTTCATTATCGATACAACAGTGATGTGCTCACTTTCCTGTTCCTTGGTATTGACAAAATGACAGAAGTCAAGCCGGTCAAGAACGGGATTGATGGGGGTCAATCGGATGCGATATTCCTGTTGGTTTTGGATCCGCACGGCATGAAGGCATCCGTCATCGGCGTCAACCGGGATACGATCACGGACATTGACGTCTACAATGAAGACGGAAGCTTTAGGGGCTCTGCCAAACGGCAGATCTGCCTGCAGCACGGATACGGAGACGGCGCGCAGCTGAGCTGTGAGCGCTCGGTACAGGCAGTATCCAATCTGTTTTACAGTCTCCCGATCCACGGTTATTGCGCCATCAATATGGGAGCCATCCCGCTCTTAAATGACGCAGTGGGCGGTGTGGAAGTGACCGTGCTGGAGGATGTGATAAACAGCAAGCTCAAGGGGGGGCAGGTTGTCACGCTGAAAGGTAAGGATGCGTACAACTATCTCCACAACAGAGACACCAAGAGCGAGCTCAGCGCCCAGAGGAGACTGGAACGCCAGAAACAATACCTGAACGCCTACGCAGACACCCTGCGCGCAGCCATGAAAAAAGACATTACCTTACCGGTGAAGATCTATAACACCGTCAGCAAATATATGGTGACCGATATTTCCCTGGACGAGATCAGCTATCTCGCCACACAGGTGATCGATTACCACTTTGAAAAGGATTCCATCTACACCCTGCAGGGGGAGACGGACACAGACGGAGAACA
>CADBNO010000207.1 GCA_902796105.1 uncultured Lachnospiraceae bacterium
AATATGGAACCTCTTTTGGACGTGGAGAAAAAATTAGAACTGATGCAGCAGGTGCGTTCACGCTACGAGCAGGATAGAAACGACCTGGCGCACCGCGAATCGATCCTTTATGGAAAAACAGGAAGCCAAAGCTACGATCGCTACAGGCTAGAGCCGGGTAATATTCCTGCCGGCAGCGGACTGCAAAATCAGGAGGAACAGCCGCTTTCGTCGTTTGCTCTGCGCATTCTGTTTTCAGCCGGTCTTTTTCTGCTGCTGCTTTTATGTGATATCTCCGGAAAAAATTTCTTCGGCATGCCGCCGGAAAAATGTTTTCAGATCATTGCCCAGGATTATGAAAGCAGCATTACCCGTTGGGTAGATGCTGCTTCTCACGTAACATATGATACGGATCTGTGAACCGTTTGCTTAACGGTTGGCAAGTTCTGTGGTGATCTCTTCCCAGGTTACATCTTTTTCTGCCATGAGCACCATCATGTGATACAGAAAATCGCTGATCTCGTATTTCACCTCATTGGCATTGGGGTTTTTGGCGGCAATGACGATCTCGGTTGCTTCCTCGCCAAGCTTTTTGAGGATCTTATCGATGCCCTTGTCAAACAGATAATTGGTGTAAGAGCCCTCTTTCGGATGAACCTTGCGATCTTTGATCACACGAAAGACGTCTTCAAAGACCTGCAAAGGATTATCTGCCTGCTCGTAATCCTTTCTGGCGATCTCATTAAAAAAACAACTCTTTGCGCCGGTGTGGCATGCCGCGCCGACCTGGGATACCTTTGCCAGAATGGTGTCCAGATCACAATCGGCAGTCAGACTTTTGACGTACTGGTAATGCCCGCTGGTTGCACCCTTTAACCACAGTTCCTGTCTGCTGCGGCTGTAATAGGTCATTTTGCCGGTCCGTAAGGTTTCCCGGTAGGCTTCCTCGTTCATGTAAGCTACCATGAGGACTTCCTGTGTGCGATAATCCTGTACCACGACAGGTACCATACCGTCGCTGTTTTTCTTGAGCTGTTCCCAGCTGTAGGCGGCGGTCAGTTTTTCTATCGCAATATCATGTTCCAGACAGAGCTCTTTCAGGGCAAGGATCTCATGGATATTATCATTGATGGTATTGCCGGTAACACCGCTCACCCTGTCATACTGAAATACTTCGATCAGCCTGTTCAGAGCGATCTGATCGATCTGTACGATGAACGGCAGATCTGTGACGTCCATGGTTTCTCTGAGCTGGTGCGGGTTCATGAGCACCAGCGAGGAGACATATTTTTCCAGCAGCTCCTTATTGGAGGAAAGAACTGCCGGATCACTGTAGCTTACCCAGATCTTATCCTTGCCGAATTTCAGGGATACCTCCTCTGTTATGGCGATATTACTCTCTTTTTCATAGTCCAGAATGGCCCGCTTGCAGCCAGTATACAGGATCTTCTTCACATCCTCCATACGCTTTACGTTGCCGGCGCCGGTGACATCCATTTCAGCAACAGCACAGATCTCCTTCAGGATATCGAGATTTGCCTCATGCTCCTCATCCCCTTCGGACATATCGAAAACGATCAGCTCATCGGCATCGTTTTCGTTGTACAGCTGTACCAGCCGGATCGGGTCAGCCTCCACAACTGTAATATCATTGAGGCTCTTTACAGCATGCTTTTTGTATAAATAAATACAAGGTACAAATTTTTTGACAGGATTACTCATAAATCATTCCTCTTGCGTTTTTCTTTCATTTTGTTTTTTACAGGCTTCCTTTTGTGGAAAGCACTTCGGTTGTCCGGGGCTCATCGCTGACCGCAATATCAAGTGCCTTGGCGAATGCCTTGAACATAGCTTCGATCATATGATGATTGTTCGTGCCGGACAGCATTTTGATATGCAGGTTCATACCGGCTGTGTAGGAAACTGCATAAAAGAACTCGCGGACAAGCTCGGTATCCAGATAACCTACACGATCTGTGGTAAATTCACACTCGAAATTCAGATACGGTCTGCCGCACAGGTCCACGGCACACAGAGCCAGAGCATCATCCATGGGCAGGATGAAATACCCGTATCTCTTTATTCCCTTTTTATCCCCTACTGCATTTTTGATCGCGGTGCCCAGCACGATCCCCGTGTCTTCCACCGTGTGATGTCCGTCCACCTCCAGATCACCTTTGACTTTGCATTCCAGATCAAAAAAGCCATGCTTTGCGAAGCCTTCCAGCATATGATTGAAAAAACCGATACCGGTATCTACCTTGGACTCGCCGTTACCGTCAAGATTCAGGATCATTGTGATATCGGTCTCCTTTGTGGTGCGTCTTAATTTTGATACTCTTCCCATTTTTTTCTCCGTTTCTGTTTTTGCGATGCCTTTCACCTGATCATAGTTGACATATCATCCGGATCAACCATTGCCAAGAGTTATTTTTCAAATCTGACATGTATGCTGTTCGCATGCGCGGTCAGCCCCTCGCTCTTCGCAAACAGTTCGATCTCTGTATGGATTTTCTCCAATGCTTCCCTGGAGTAGGCGATGATGCTGCTCTTTTTGATAAAATCATCCACATTGACCGGTGAGAAGAATTTTGTGGTGCCGTTTGTGGGCAGAATGTGGTTGGGGCCTGCAAAATAATCACCCAGAGGCTCCGAAGAATGTTCTCCCAGGAACATGGCGCCGGCGTTCTTCACTCTCGTCATGATGTCAAACGGATTCTGCGTCAGGATCTCCAGATGCTCAGATGCGATCTCATTCACTGCATCGATGGCATCCTGCATATTCTCTGCCACCAGGATATAACCGTAATTGTCCAGAGATTTCTGAATGATCTCTTTGCGTTCCAGATTTTTGACAAAGCCATCGATTTCTGCGGAAACCTTTTCCGCCAGATCCTTGGATGTAGTGATCAGGATCGCGCTGGCCAGTTCGTCATGCTCCGCCTGGGAAAGCAGATCTGCCGCCACATAGCGGGGATTTGCCGTCTCGTCTGCAAGCACCATGATCTCGCTGGGACCGGCGATGGAATCAATGCTTACATAACCGTACACTGCCTTTTTCGCCAATGCCACAAAAATATTGCCGGGACCGGTGATCTTATCCACCTTCGGAATGGATTCCGTTCCAAAGGCCATCGCCGCGATCGCCTGAGCGCCGCCAACCTTGTAGATCACATCTGCGCCCGCGATATCTGCCGCCACCAGAGTGCCGGGATTGACTTTACCGTCCGCTCCGGGGGGCGTGGTCATGATGATCTGCTCCACACCGGCTACCTTCGCCGGGATGATATTCATCAATACACTGGAGGGGTAAGCTGCCTTACCGCCGGGTACATACACACCGGATCTCTCGATCGCGGTGATCTTCATGCCCAGGATGGTTCCGTCCGGCTTTGCGTCAAACCAGCTGTTGCGCAGCTGCTTTACATGGAACGCGCGGATATTCTCCGCGGAGTGCTTTAACACCCCGATCAGTTCCGGGTCAAGCTTGTTGTAAGCCTCGTCGATCTCCGACCGGGTCACTTTGATGTTGTCTGCAGTCAGGGCAAATTTATCAAATTTTGCCGTATATTCAAACAGTGCCTTGTCACCGTTTGCCTTTACCTTTTCGATGATCTCGTTTACTGTCGCCTCGAATTGCCCGTAATTGTTGGGGCTGCGTTTTAACAGATTATTTAAGAGATCTGTCTTGGTTTCCTTTGTCAGTTCAATGATCCTCATACTACTTGTCCTTTCTATTGCACTCCGATGCAGTTTATCATACCATATCGGATTCCTTTTTTCAATCCACCACAAATCTGCATTTGAAAAGGAAGACCGGTTGGTCTAGTTTGTATATTTTACAAATTCTGCCTCTATGATCATCTTGATCTGTTCCTTGATCCGCGAGAACTCCTCGGATTGACCGATGAGCTGTCCGACGCGTTCCCGGCACTGCTCCACCGTCATGTTGACAAAATACCGATTCGTTGCATAGCAATCGGTCAGGTAGCGCACAGCCAGTTCCCAGGTTACCCAGAGGATACCGTAGAACAGAGAATCAATTTCGGCATTTGTCAGAATTCCGTTTAATCCATTGGCAAACCCGGCGGTTACCAGACGGATCACATCCAGTACTTTGGTGTCCGGAACGCCTGTTGTCACTGAGCGGACCATATCGCCGTAATCCAGTGCGACAAAGTGTCTCATGGTAGTGTCAAGATCCAGTAATGTGCAGATCCCGTCAGCCTGAAGGATCACGTTGTCAGCCTTGGCATCGCCGTGAATATAGCGTTTCGGCATATCTGCGGTAAAAATGGCGTCCAGTTTGGAACGGAATGTCGTGATCGTTTCAAAGGAGTTGTCTTTTGTGACAGCCATGAATTTGTTGTGATATGCCGCAAAATCATGATACCCGTCCACAGTCTTCTCCAGTTCGGGTTTCCCGGCATTCAGCATGCAGATATAGCGTCCATAGGCATAACCCACTTGATAGGGGGTCTTTGATGTATCCTTCGCTTCGGGAACATATGGATACATACGCCAGCATTCCCCTGCCAGCTCCAGATAATTCTGACCGTTTACAGTCAAAAAATGCGGTACATCGATCCGCGGTTCTGTTTCGGATGCAGAACCATTCTCCCCGGGCTGTCCCGGGAACAGTGCAGTTATCTTTTCAAGATTATGCATGACTGCCGCTGAACTGATATAAACATTGGGGTTTAATGCCTGTAATACATAATCACGGTTGAAAACATGGATAAAAAAGGTTTTATTGATATGCCCGGACGGACACTTCCTGATCTCCACCACTTTATTTTCCGGCGATCCTTCCGCGTGCAGAACGCCGAACTGGTCTAATATGTAACCGAATACCTGTTTCTTTTCGCTCAATTTATCTTCTCCATTGAATCAAATGTTATCTGTTGCCCGAAAAACGCATTCAGTCACTGATCATGCGTTCTCTTCCAAACAGGCGCGAAGCTTTGCCACCAGTCCCCTGATCCGCTCGGATTCCATCTGCATACTCACCGGATTTACGATCATTCTGGCGGACAGCGGACATACCTCCTCGAGAACCTCAAGCCCGTTTTCCCGCAATGTTGAACCGGTTTCCACAATATCCACGATCACATCGGACAGTTCCACCAGCGGCCCCAGCTCCACGGAACCGTTCAATTTGATGATATCTACGGTCTGGTGCTTTTTGTTGTAAAAATAATCCTTCGCCATGTTGGGATATTTGCTGGCTACACGGATGCGCTCATGGTGCTGCAGCAATTCCTTTGCGGAAGCCGGCCCGCACACACACATCCGGCATTTCCCGAAGCCGAGATCCAAAACCTCATAGACGTTGCGGTTCTCTTCCACGATCGTATCGCGCCCTACCACGCCAATATCCGCGGCACCATACTCTACGTAAGTGGGCACATCGGGTCCCTTTGCCAGAAAGAACCGCAGCTTCAGGTCCTCATTGACAAAGATCAGCTTGCGGGAATTTTTATCCTTCATCTCCTCGCAGGTAATGCCGATCTGCTCAAATAATTCCAGTGTTTTATTGGCCAGTCTGCCTTTGCCCAGTGCAAAGGTCAGATATCTGTCTTCTGTCATATCATTTTCCTCGCCTTCTCTTTCCTGTGGATCATTTGGCGACCAATGCTGCCGCCTGTCCTTTTGCACGTAATTCTTTTGCCTCCTTCAGTTTCCGGGCAAAATCCGTTTTGTCCTGCGGATCATAATTAAGGATCATCTTTTCCGCAGGCAGTGGAAGTTCAACCTTCTGCCTGTCAAGCGCTTCGATCAGCTCATCGATCACAACCATAAAGCCGATGGCAGGCGCTTCCTTGCCGAACTGATGCAGCAGATTATCATATCTGCCGCCCTTTACCACGGCATCTCCCACGCCGAAGGTATAGGCCTTGAAGATCACGCCGGTGTAATAATTGTATTTGCTCAGCATTCCCAGATCAAACGATACGTATTTTTCCACGCCGTAAAGCTTCAGCACCTCATAAAGCTGTTCCAGTCTGTCAATCGCCGCAAGAGATCTTGCGTTATGTACCAGCCCGCGCATCTCGCTCAGGGAGGACAGATCACCGAACAGATCCGCAGTCTTTAACAAAACACTGCGATAAGGTTCCTGTACATTTCGTTCCTCCAACAGTTCCTGTGCCGCGAAATAGTTCTTGGCAGAGATACAGTCCCTGAGATCATATTCGGTCTCTTCATCCAGACCGGCTTCCTGACACAGCCCCTTAAAATACTCTACCTGCCCGATGGTCACCTGAAACTGTTTCAGACCTGTATTTTGCAGGGCTTCCACCACGAGACTGATCAGCTCTGCGTCCGCCTCAACGGAAGCATCATTGATCAGCTCTGCACCCATCTGGGTGGTTTCATTTAGTTTTCCCTGTAATTTAGAGGTGTTGGTAAAGGTGTTGCCCAGGTAGCTGAAACGTAGCGGCTCTTTGGCCTCCATGAAGTACTTGGCCGCGCAGCGCGCGATGGAGGGAGTGAAATCCGGACGCAGCACCAGTGTATTGTTTTCCTTGTCAAAAAATTTATAGAGCTCCTTGCTGGCCGTGGTACCGATCTCCCGGGAGAACACATCAAAAAATTCGAACGCCGGTGTCTGGATGTCCTCATAACCATAGCTGTGAATACTCTCATGCAGCTTCTTCTGTACTTCCAGTTTTCTGGCATATTCTTTCCCGTAGATGTCCCTGACACCCTCCGGAGTATGCAGTAATTTTTTGCTCATATCAATATATCCTTTCTGTTTCACTCTATACC
>CADBNO010000208.1 GCA_902796105.1 uncultured Lachnospiraceae bacterium
CACAAACTTCGCCTCTTTACCGACCTTGCCCACCCAGCGGCTGATCTCCTTGCCGCCGCCGTGTACGATAATGGGTTTGAAACCCACCAGCTTTAACAGTGTCACGTCCTTGATGACATTTTTCTGCAGTTCTTCATTGCTCATGGCACTGCCGCCGTATTTGACCACAATGATCTTGCGGTTGACTTTCTGAATGTAGGGAAGCGCCTCAATGAGAACTTCCGCCTTTTGTAATACCTGTTCCATGTCTTTTTCCATGATGATTCTCCTTATATCTATTCGTCTTGTGACATATTCAGCATGTTAAGGCTCCGGAATATTTTCTGTGTTTAGGAGCGATAGTCCGCATTGATCTTCACATAATCGTATGTCAGATCGCAGCCCCATGCGGTGGCTTCCTCTTTGCCCTCGTGCATGTCCACGAAGACAGTCACTTCGTCTTCTTCCATGATCTTCTTGGCAAACTCCTCGTCAAACACAAGCGGCGTACCTTTATCAAATACCTGCAGTCTGCCGGCTTCACTCTCAAAGAAAAGCTCCACATCATTCTGGTCAAACTGTGCGCCGGAGTAACCCATGGCACACAAGAAACGCCCGAAGTTCGCATCGCATCCATAGATGGCTGCCTTGGAGAGGTTGGAGCCCACGATGGCACGGGATAAGGTTCTCGCATCATCCTTGGATCTGGCATTGACCACCTTTGCCTCGAAAAGCTTGCTGGCACCCTCTCCGTCTCCTGCCATTCTGCGGGCAAGGTATCTGCATACGGTGAACAGTGCTTCGTAAAAGGTGTGATATGCCTCACCCTTGTCGGCGATGGTCTGATTCTCCGCCAGCCCGTTTGCCAGGATCAGCAGGGTATCGTTGGTGGAGGTGTCGCCGTCCACGGTGATCATATTAAAGGTATCCTTGATCACGTTGCTGAGCGCCTCCTGGAGCAGCGATTTCTCGATGGAAAGGTCTGTGGTGAGGAACCCCAGCATGGTACACATATTAGGGTGGATCATGCCGGAGCCCTTGCTCATGCCGCCTAAGGTCACGGTCTTGCCCTCTATCTCAAAGGTTACCGCAATCTCTTTGTTGATGGTGTCGGTTGTCATGATGGCCTTGGAGGCCGCCGTTCCCGCCTCTGTGGTGTGCGCCAGAGTCTTGCTCATCTTCTCCACACCGTTTACCAGCTTATCCACGGGAAGCTGCATCCCGATGACGCCGGTAGAGGCAACCGCCACGCTCTCTGCGGGAACGCCCAATTCCTTTTCCACCGCTTTGGCCGTGGCTTCACAGGCATCCCAGCCCTCCTGTCCTGTGCAGGCGTTGGCGATGCCGGAGTTGACCACAACCGCCTGCATCTTAGCGCCGGAAGCTACGATTTTCTGATCCCACTGGACGCAGGCTGCCTTCACCACATTGCTGGTAAAGGTTCCCGCACACTCACAGGGAATTTCAGAATAAACAAAAGCCATGTCGGTGCGGTCTTTGTATTTGATGCCCGCCTCGCAGCATGCCGCCTGAAAGCCCTTTGCGGCAGTGACGCCGCCCTCGATCTGTTTGATCTTGCTGTTTGTATTTGTCTCTGTGCTCATTATTTTATCCCTCACTTTTGATCTGTTTGATTTCCATGATATGTTTTATTTTACGCATCCATTGCCCGTATCAGCGATTGAATGCCGTGATATTCGCCTCGTTCAGGGTGAAATCATAGTAGTTAAGATCTTCTCTCTTCGTCCAGCCGATACAGTTCCAGAACGCGTTGCCTATGTCGTTCACCGTAAAGGCGATGAGGCTCACCTTGTTGATCTGCTCCGCCTTCAGGGCATTCATGCAGTAGACCACCATGGCCTTGCCTATGCCAAGTCTGCGGTAGTCCTCCCGCACGCACACATGATACAGGCAGCCGCGTCTGCCGTCATGGCCACACAGGATACCGCCCACAATGGAGCCGTCCTCCGCCACTGCCACCACGCTGGTCTCCGGATTACGCTTTAAGAAGCGCTCCACTCCCTCGCGAGAGTCGTCGATGCTGCGGATGCCGAATCCCTTGATGGTCATCCATAAGGCACGCAGACCATCGTAATCCTCATTTGTCATTTTTTTGATCGTATAGCTTTTCTTTTCGCTCATGTAGTTTACTCCGTATCGATAAATTTGTCCATCGGCGTTGCTTCAATTGTGTCCGCCGCTATACATCACAATCCTGCAGGCATCCGGATCCGCGAAGATTCCGTATGCTCTGCCGCCGGTGCTTCCCGCCGGTAAAAAAAACAGTACCCGGTACCCGTCTATCGGCTGATCTGTCACATTCGTCAGAAAGTGTTCCCCCGAGAAAGGTTCATAGTCTTGTCCAATCGCTGAATTGAGCTCACTCACCTTCAGGTCGTGATATTTCTCATAAGATGTTTTGTAATCTTCGTGCAGGGAAGACGCAAGTGCTTCCGTATAGATGACATAGTCCGGTTCAGACAGCCGGAACGCACAGGCCTCCTGTGCTCCGAATAGCAAAAACTGTGCCTTTGCTCCCCGGAAATCCAGCAATTGCTCCGGGAGCAGCTTCTGATACAGCACATGGCATGAGACCAGATATTTATCCGGATCCGTATATTTTCTGACACGAAACGAATTCAGAAAGACGGCAATACATACAACCAGAATCCCTATTACAAGGATCGTTTTTTTCGTTATGGA